>JAYUFP010000534.1:0-1579 GCA_043738665.1 Isosphaeraceae bacterium | reverse complement strand
TCGGGATTGACACCCAGCGTTTCGGGGATCTCGCGCTCGGTCCGGATCAGCAAGGTCGGATCGAAGGGGAACTGGCCGGTCTCGGCCCCGAAGATGCTCAGGCCGCCTGCATTCGGGGCGTCGTCGGGAACGGCCAGACGAATCACGAGAAGTTCGCCTGCCTTCATCGATTTGACAACGGCCTCGGGGAGCTGTCCCGAAGCTTCAAGAAGCTCACCGTAGCTCCCGTGCTCGGTTCCGGCGAGGTGCGAGAGCACTCCGCGGGCGTCGGCCGGATCGTCGTCGAGTTCCTCCCGGTGGACCTGCGTGCCGTTAAGCATGATGGAAACGGTCGACGGCCATTTCTTGCCGTCGGTCTGCGGGTAATCCTGCGCGCTGGTGTGAGATGGCCATTCGACTTTTTCCCGACCTGCCTTCGACGCCATCTCGAAGCGAAGGCTGTAAGAGACAGGGCCGGCGGATGCGACAGCCGCGGGAACCTTGAGTCGATATTCGAAATCGCCCTTCCCGAGGCCGTGAACTTTCCCCTTGGGACTCGCCGAGCCTTCGGGCCAATTCCTTCGGGAGAACTCTTCCGGAGAGAACCGGAGAACGGCTTCGTGTTCCGAGATGCGCTGAACGCGGGGCAAGGGCTTCTCCGGCTTGACGACGATGTTGACGTAATTCGCCGCGATCCGGACCTCGTTCTCGTCGAGCAGCACGAGCGAAAGAGATCCCACGAAGGGCCGCTTGGGGGCCTCGAAAGTCACGGGTTCGAGCGTCTTGACGTCATAGGGGGTCCACTCAACCCCCCGTTTTTCCGGAGGCGCCACGGTCATCCAATCCCCGGCGTCGTTCCAGCCGGCGACGGCCCAGCGGACCTTGGGCTGCCCTTTTCGGTCGGAAAAGTGGCTGAGGAACAGGGGAACCTTGACGGTCTCCCCGGGCTTTACCACGATCGCCGGCGGGGCGTCGAACCCGATGAAATCGGCGCCGTTGAGTTCGTAAGGGCGGAGTTCGTGGCACCAGGTCTCGTAGCCGAAATCCTTGAACGACCGGTCGTAGTTGACGAACCCGTTGTGTTCCCACTCGATGTCGTCGAGCTCGGTGTAAACGTACCCTTGAATCTTCGGTTGTCGCCTCAGTAAATTCGTAAGGTCGCGGAAGCACCAGGAAACGTCGCGGTCGCCGCCGCCCGCGGAGACGCCGCCGTATTCCGAGTTAATCAACGGCGCGGTGCCTTGCGTGCGACCCGGGCAATAGTTGAAGCCGCTGCCGGGCTCGGTCTTGGCGACGACCTCATCAATGTGCCGTTTCGCTTCGGCGTGATCATCGATGTAGAAATGCCACGAGTTGAGGTCGGTATTCTCGACGTGATCGTAGTTGCAGGGGGAATTGTCTTCGACGAGCCGGGTGGGGTCGAGCTTGCGGATCGTATCGACCATGGTGCCGACCCATTCTTGCGTGTCCTTATCTTTCTTGTAATCGTCGGGAGTGCCGAGTCCCCAGGTCTCGTTGAAGGCGACCCAGGAGATGATCGAAGGGTGGTTCTTGTCGCGCCCGATCGTCTCTCGCATCGTGGCTTCCCAGCCTTTGCGCG
>JAYUFP010000533.1:0-5131 GCA_043738665.1 Isosphaeraceae bacterium | reverse complement strand
CTCCCCGTCACGACTCGCCAGGGCGAGCGAAGCCGAGACGAAGACCAAGCGATAAGCGATCCGCCGGGGTCGAACGGAACCGATCGAACCGCCGATGACGCGGATGAACACAAATAAGAGAATTGCTTGAATCTGAAGACTGAAATCAAGCATGCTTCCATCTGATCCGTGTCAATCCGCGTTATCCGCGGTTAAGCGTTTTCGACCCCCTTCAGGCGAGGATCTCCTTGATCACTCGCCCGGCGTTGACCGTCAAGCGCTCGTCGCGGCCGTCGTGCGGGAACGTCAGCCGCTTGTGGTCCAGGCCCATCTGGTGGAGGATCGTCGCGTGCAGGTCGTGAACGTGGACGCGGTTTTCCACCGCGCGAAGGCCGAACTCATCGGTCGCGCCGAACGTCGTCCCCCCCTTCACGCCGCCGCCGGCCAGGAACATGCTGAAGCCGTATGGGTTATGGTCGCGCCCATCGGTCTTCTCGTTCATCGGCGTCCGGCCGAACTCGCCCCCCCAGACGACCAGGGTGTCGTCGAGCAGTCCCCGACGCTTGAGGTCGGTAATCAGCCCGGCGACCGGCCGGTCACTCCGCGGACAGAGCTTGCCGTGGTTCCCTTCGATATCGTTATGGGCATCCCACTGGCTCCCGGACCCGCAATAAAGCTGCACGAACCGGACCCCGCGCTCGACCAGCCTGCGGGCGCGTAAGCACATCGCGCCAAACTCTTTGCAGCGATCGTCGTTGAGCCCGTAAAGCCGCTTCGTCTCGGCGGTTTCCCCGGTCAAATCGACGGCCTCGGGAGCGGTCGACTGCATCCGGTAGGCCAGTTCATAAGCGGCGACCCGCGCCGACAACCGCGAGTCATCCGCCCGCGGTTCGGCGTGACGGCGGTCGAGTTCGGCGATCAGGTCGAGCTTTGAGCGCTGCTGACGGTCGGACACGCCTTTGGGCGGTTCGAGGTACAGGATCGGCGCGCCGTCCTTGCGGAACGGGGTTCCCTGAAAAGTCGCGGGGAGCCACGAATTCCCCCAGTTCCTCGGCCCGCCGACCGGTTCCAGGGCGTCGGCCATGACCACGAACGCGGGGAGATCCTGATTCTCGGTCCCGAGCCCGTAGCTGACCCAGGCCCCAAGGCTCGGCCGACCCGCCAAAATGCTGCCGGTGTTCATCTGGCAGACGCTGCCGACGTGGTTCACGCCGTCGCACCAGAACGAGCGGACGAGCGTGATGTCATCGACGATCTTGCTGATATGCGGATACCAGTCCGACACCCACATTCCGCTCTCGCCGTGCCGGGCGAACTTCCGGCGGGTGGGCATGAGGGTATTGCCGCCGACCCCCATCGGAGTGAAGACCTTGCCGAAGCTTGCCGGCAACGGCTTCCCCGCATGAGCCTTGATCGCCGGCTTGGGGTCGAAGAGGTCGATATGGCTCGGCCCCCCCTCCATGAACAGGAAGATGCAACTCTTGGCACGCGCGGGGTGGTGAGGAGTCCGTGGAAAAACGGGGTGAAGCGGGTCGATCTCGGGGACATCACCCCGGGCGTCGTCCTCCGCCATCATCGCCGCGAGGGCCAGCCCGCCGAAGCCCGTCCCCGCACGCTTGAGGAAGTCGCGGCGGGTGGTCGGCCAGATCAGATGGGGAATGGTCATGAGATTCTCACAAGAAAAGGATCTTGACGTGAGTTCCCGCATCAGCGCTTCTGTTTCACCGTCTCGATCAGCCCATCGAGAAACCCATCAACGTTGATAGCTCGTCGGCGAGCGGCGTCGTATAAGTTTGCAAGAAGCTTCAATTCATCATTATTATCGTTGAAAGTGCTGATAAGTTCCGCGACCTCTTTCCCGTCAGTGCTAACGAGTGAGGCGACATACCAGACTTGGTCAGGAATATCGTGAAGGTTTCTACTGATGTGAACAAAAGCGCGATCAAGAAAAACTCGATAGGTGTTATCAGCAGGCGTGTCTTCCCAGTCGAGGTTTCCTCTCTCTGTGGCCTCCAGGAGGTTTCTCAGAAGGGTGATGAACTTCGGATTAGCGGACATCTTTTTGCCCCGTAAGATCGCCGGTCGCTCGACTCTTGATTCCGCACAGGACTTCGATCAGATTCGTCGTACATTTAAGAAACTTCACCTCGAACGTCTTTAACTCTTTACCTCGTTGGAGGTTATGAAGTTGATGGGAAATCGCTTGAAAATCATTGCCCGCTTTCGCCAAGAGAGTCTTTTCATCCGCTGAGAGGTCCAGCGATGCTTTCAGCGACGCGATCTTGATTTTGACTTCCTCGCTCAGATAGCTCGCGAAAGCCCACTCCCTTTCCTGTACGCGGAGCTTAGTTGTCTCACCACGTAGATCAAAGAATTCAATTCCTCAATGAGCACCTGGGCACTCATCCGGACAATCATTTCTCGCGCCGCGAATTTCGCTTCCTCGGCGCTTTTTTGGGCTTGCTTCACCCTCTTCAATGTAGCGACGAACCCTACAAAAGTCACCACCAATCCGAGGACGCTCGCGACATCTCCATAGTGATCCAGAAGATAGGGCGATAGTTGCGGAAAGACTTGATTCATGACTAAAGAGGACCACTCCCTCAATCCACGAAAACAAACTCGTTCAGGTTGAGGATCGCGTGGCAGTAATCGACCAAAGCCGCGCCTCGGGCGGGACCGTATCCGTCGGGCATCGGCGCGGGCAGGTCGAGCGACTTCGGGTCGTCGGCCCTTTCGCTGAGCACCCCGGGCTGGTCCTGAAGAAATTTCAGTCCCCGGGACAGCTCATCGGCCTGGGGCGAACGCCCGAACGCCAGCCGGTACGTGGTCTCGATCAAGGATTTCGGGTCGTTGGGATCTTTGACCGTCGCCAACAATCGTCCCGCGAAGGCCCGAGCTTGCTCCATGACCAATCCCGAATTCAGGAGCATCAGCGCCTGCGGAGCATTCACGGTCACGTTTCGTTCGGCACAGGTCGTGTTCGTGTCGGGCGAATCGAACGCGTCGAACAGCGGATATTTCAGGTTGCGTCGGACGAAAACATAGATGCTGCGACGGTTTCGGTCTTTCTCGTCGACCGACCGCGTCCAGCCGCCACGGGTCTCCATCCCCGGTGGGAGATCCGGGAAAACACTCGGCCCGCCGATCGGGGACTCGAGCTTCCCGGAGACTGCGAGCAATGCGTCTCGCACGGCTTCGCCTTCGAGCCGGCGGCGGAACATCCGCGAGAAGAGCGCGTTTTCAGGGTCATTCTCGACCGTTTTTGCTGAAGGCGTGCTCGATTGCCGGTAGGTGGCGCTCGTGACCATGAGCTTGTGCAGGGCCTTCATCCCCCAGCCTTTGGCGATGAACTCCGTCGCCAGCCAGTCGAGAAGTTCCGGGTGCGAGGGTTCGGTCCCCTGCTTGCCGAAGTCGCTCGGGGTCGCGACGATCCCGTGTCCGAAATGGTTTTGCCAGATCCGGTTGACCATGATTCGGGCGGTCAGGGGATGGTCGGGCCGGGTCAGCCATTCGGCGAGCGCCCGCCGTCGTCCCGTCGAAGTCCCGTCGGAATGCCCATCGAACGGGGGAAGCGCGTCGGAAAAAATCGACGGAAAGCCCGGCGGGATCACTTCATCGGGATTGGCGTAGTTTCCTTTAACGAGGAGGCGAACGGGGAGGTCTTCGGGTGCTTCGTCCGTCATGCCGCTCCCCGTGGGAGGGCCGTTCGGGATTCCGCTCGAAAGTTCCTTGATCTCGCCGTTGATCTCCCGCCAGACCCGGCGGTCGGCCGGTTTCATGGTCGCTTCCATGGTCTTGGGGGCGACCGCCATCTGCGCGGCGTACTTTTTCAGCAAGTCTTCCTGGAACGCCGAACGCTCTTCGGGAGAGGTATTGAAGGCCTGGGCGACCTCTTTGGGGAGTTTCGCCAGCTTGTCCTTCAATAAGACCGACAGGTACGGCTTCTCGATCTTGTCCTGTGCCGTCTTGAGCCGCCCGAGCCGCACCTGGAACTCCGCATCAATCGACGCGTGAAACGCCTGCTCCATCGGCGCGCCGAGTGAGGCGTTATCCTTCGCGGCCGTGGCCCCAAAGATGGCCTTGAACCGGAAATAATCCTTCTGGCTGATCGGGTCGTACTTGTGGTTGTGGCAGCGGGCGCAGCCGATCGTCATCCCCATAAAGACGGAGGCCGTCGTGTCGGTCATGTCTTCCATGACGAGCTGCTTGTTGAGCCCCTTCACCATGTTGTTGTCTTCGAAGGGGTAGTTGCGATTGAACCCCGTGGCTAGAAAGGCGTTTGGGTCTTCGGGGGCGATCTCGTCGCCGGCGACCTGGAGGGCGACGAACCGGTCGTACGGCATGTCGTCGTTGAGCGCCTTGATCACCCAGTCCCGGTATCGCCAGGCGAGGGGCCGGGTCTTGTCGCTCTTGTACCCGTCGCTCTCGGCGAACCGCGCGAGATCCAGCCACATCCGCGCCCAACGCTCGCCATGCCGGTCGGATTCGAGGAGCCGGTCGACGAGTCGTTCATACGCTCCAGGACGCTGATCCTTGAGGAACGCTTCGACGTCCTCGGGTGTGGGCGGGAGACCGGTCAGGTCGAACGTGAGGCGACGGATCAAGGTGAGGCGATCCGCCTCGGGCGCGGGTTCGAGGTCGACGGACTCCGTCGCGGAGAGGATGAACGCGTCGATCGGGTTGCGGACCCAGGCCTTCGCTTTGACTGCCGGGATCTCGGGACGCACTGGAGGGACGTAGGCCCAGTGTTTCTTCTGCGCGGAGGACCATTTCGGCTCGACGGGCGCGGCCCCTGCCAAGGTGATCAATCCGAAAACGGCGAGCGTTCTCATCACGCGAAGCCGAATATCGACCTGCGAAAAGCGGGGCCTGCGCATCAGCCACTCCCTTAGAACACGGATCGGGGACCATCGTCTTGGCGGTCGGCGACAGCGAGGGCGGGTCGGACGGAAGGCGGAGTTCAACAATTCTGCGACAGTACCTTCAGTGTAATCGGTTTCTCGCCGGCCTTCACCCAAAAAACCCTGCCTTTCACCGGAAATTCGTCAAGTGGGGTGCGCCAACGGATTCTGGCGGAGTGGTCTTCGCCCTGAAGGGGCGGCACAGGACAGCCCGGGGCATCGCCCCGGGTGACGAGACAAGACGAAAG
>JAYUFP010000532.1:0-5134 GCA_043738665.1 Isosphaeraceae bacterium | reverse complement strand
AAGGCACGTCGTTTGCTGCCAGGGTTTGTTCGACGACGCAAACCGTCTTTGAGCCGACACCCGTTTAAACCACAGGAGACGACGACGATGGCGACCACACGACGCGACGATCTGACGACCGATACGATGCGAGAGACCGATGCCAACCGCGACCCGATCACGGGCGAACCGGGCGCCCACCCGATCGGCGCGGGTTTGGGAGCCGCGGCGGCGGGAGCGGCCGCCGGCGCCGCGGGCGGCGCGGTGGCTGGACCGATTGGCGCGGTCGTCGGCGCGGTCGTCGGCGGGATCGCCGGAGGCTACGCGGGCAAGGAGGTCGCCGAGTCGATCGACCCGACCGCCGAGGACACATACTGGCGCAACTCTTACTCCCAGCGCCCGTATTACGACGCAAAAACGTCCTACGACGAATACGCCCCTGCGTACCGTTACGGCTGGGAATCTCGCGCAAAGCACACGGGTCGTAAGTGGAACGAGGTCGAAAGCGACCTGGCCAATGACTGGAATTCCACGAACGCCCAAACCACGATGACCTGGGACCGCGCCAAACACGCCTCTCGCGACGCCTGGGAGCGGGTTGAGAACCGGGTCAAGCCGGCGAACAAAGTCTGAATTTAATTCAGCAGGCCGAAAACACCCATGGGCCGGGATCCTGCGTTTCGCGGGGCTCCGGCCGATTGCTTTTCCAGTCCACGTCGCGAGGGGCGGTCGTTCCGGGTGAGGAAATCGCGGCGGCGGGCGAGCACGCACTGGGCGGCTGCGGTGAGAAGGCCATCAACGTTCGCGGTAGACGATTCGCCCTTTGGTCAGGTCATAAGGCGTGATTTCAATCGTGACACGGTCTCCGGGCACGATCCTGATGAAATTCTTGCGCATCTTACCGGCAATATGAGCCAGAATTTTGTGACCGCTCTCAAGTTCGACCATGAACTGAGTATTCGGGAGCGCCTCAACGATGCGCCCTTCCGTGCGGATGGGTTCCTCTTTGGCCACACAGATCTCCTGCCACAACCGCCGCTCAGCCGCGGTCCGGTTCGGGGGTGGAAAAAAGTAGAAAGAAACGAGTTCAATAGCCGGTCATCGACCGGCAGGGTCGAGCCACCTGCCGCGTTCGATGGAGACGTCCCCCACAAGAGACGGATCCTAAGAACGCCGTTGGCTAGCCCTCGACACGGACGCGTATCAAGCCCGGGCGGCTGACACCGAGGCGTCGCGCCTGAACCCCTTCATACACTGAATTAAGATAACCGATCGCAGGGTCGTTGAACAGCGCCAAGATCGTCGGACCTGGCGGGCGAGGTCGAGGCGTTGCCGGCTCATGCGTCAAAGCAGGGCATGCCGAGCCTGCGTCGCCGAGCTTTTTCTCGATTCGATCACGCTCTGAAAAAGAATTCGCGGAATATGCCGGACGATGGACTTGACCGCCCGCGATCGGGTGGTTAATCTCACCTGGTTCAGTCCGCTCACGAAGGGCGTGCTGAGTTGGCTAGGGTAGCCCCTCCTTATGACACTCGGGTCATATCGGTGGGGTTTTTTTGTTCCTTTCCCGTCCGATGATCGGATGAACGGCAGTCTCGGTTCCCGTCCCGGCGGTAAAGGCCGCCGCGCTCGATCCCGTCGAATGACGCGAGTCATCACGGCGACTCGGGAGATTTCACCATGCACGACCTGCTTCAAGAATTTCCCCCCGTGGCGCGGCTCGATACGGACCTCCGGCCGGTTTCCGCCGGGGTCGCGAGGCTGGCCCAACAGAGGCTTTGGGAAAGTCGTTACTCCGCCCTCAAGGGGGTGGTCTGCGACGAATTCGGCGGCGTGATTCGTTTGGGAGGAAGGGTTCCGAGTCACTACCTCAAACAGGTCGCTTTCGCGATCGTCGATGAAGTCGTGGGCTCGCACCCGATCCTCAACGAAATCAAGGTGATCGTCGGCTCCCACGACCCTCAGGCCGCCGGTGAAAACGCCGCGGGTTCCGGCTGGTTCCGGTTGGGGCGACGCGACTGAACCCGCTCCGGGGCGAAGCCGCGGGAACGCCTGTTTTCCACACCGTGTGATTCAATCATCCCGTCTCGACAACGTTGTATCGACTGTCGAACATCGACATATCACATCGAGATGACGAACGGAGTGCATCCATGCTGGTATTGACTCGCAAGCTCAACGAAAAGATCATCATCGGCGACAACGTGCGGATCACCGTGGTCGGCGTTCGCGGCAACCACGTTCGGCTCGGAATCGAAGCGCCGCCGGAAGTGACGGTCCTCCGCGACGAACTCGGTCGCCTTCGCGAGGCAAGCCGAGCCGGGCTCGAACCGGCTTATGCCTCCGCGTCTCTCCCCATTTCCGCCGTCTCCGTTCACTGACCCACAGGCTGAGAGTCCATCCGGCATCTTTTCCGTGTTGGGCAAATGACGGATGACGAATGACGGATGACTGATACGAAGGGGAAAGCGGGAATTTCCGCGAAATCGCTCGCTAGCCAGTCCGGCTGATCCGCCATGAGTCATGCCAGTCCTGCTGATTCGCCGTAAGTCATTCGCCATTCGCCATTTAAGTTTCCGCACAGTCTCTTGGCCTTTCCGGTTCCAACCGCCGACTCGACGCCTTACCGGGGATTACTTCCATGGCGCACAACGATCGCGAGATCGACCATTTCGGCGTCGAGCCGCTCCGCTCTTCCGAAACGTATCCGCCGGGAACCCCTTCCCGTCTCGATCCTTCGACGATTCGCACGGGCGACCGGCCCTCCGAGAACGGTGTCGGCAACTTCACGTTACTCTATCGAGGGGGAATGCGCGGCGACGGCGACGAGCGCGGGTTTCATGCCCGTTCGTTCCGATTCGCGGAAGGCTGATGGCTTCACCTGACTCCCGAACTCGGTGTGATCCCGCCCAGCGTCAACGGTCGTGCAGCGCTTGTAAACTTGAAGGTTTCCGCGCTTGCCGACCGTTCGCGCCGCCCCCATGTGATGCAGACAGTACGCAACGCCTTGCGCGAAGTGCAACGGGCGTTCAAGGCGCTCGGAAAGTTCGCGCGTCGTGAAGGGTTGCCGCCAGATCTCGGGCTTGGGGAAAAGATCCCAGAGGTCGCTCGACGCGTGCAGGGTCGTCCGCCCGACGATTGAGCGAAGCAGACGGTCGTGGACGGAAAAACCCGGCCGGCGTTTTCTCGTCACCCGGATCTCGTCGACCTCGACCGCGAGGATCTCGATTTCCAGGTTCGGGTGCGGGAATAAACGGGCGATTCCGATCAGGTCTTCGAAGACGTCGAACGGCGAGGCCCGTTTCGGGCTGAACCGCGCGGAGAGGTCGGCCCCGTCTTTGAAGGCCCGACGAATCACCCGCCTCGCCACCACCACGGGCTTGACCACTCGCACGCTGGAGTCGATCAAGAGCCGTTGGAGCTTCTTCCGCAGCGGTGCCAGAGCCGCCGACTGGATCTCGACGAACACCCCGTCGCCGGTGACGGCGTCGATCCGAAACCCGTCGTGAGAAACCTCCACGCGACCACCGGAACCCGGTCCATAGCGTTCCTTCAACTCCCGGTGCAAGCTCAGTTCCATCGAGTGACTTCCTTGTTGCGGAGCTCCTTAAACCGCGCGAGGCCCCTACTTTGGCGGCAGGGGTTCGACGCCCAGGTCGCGGATCGTGAGCAGGGAGACGAAATCGAGCCCGCGCTTCGCGAACGCCTCCGCCGCGCCTTCGAGGCGGTCGAGGACCACGATCACCCGCGCAACCTTGCCTCCCATCGCTTCGACCGCGCTGACCGCCTGCAACGACGAGCCGCCCGTCGTGGCGACGTCATCCACGATGACGACCGTTTCTCCGCTCGAAAGCGGGCCTTCCACGAGCCGGCCGGTCCCGTGCGTCTTCGACTCCTTTCGGACGAGAAATCCTCGCAACGGATTCCCCTGAATCCCGGCCACGGCGAGCGCCGCGCCCACGATCGGGTCGGCACCCATCGTCAAGCCGCCGATCGCCGAGATTCCCGAGAGGTCTTTGAAACGTTCGAGAATTCCCGCGCCGATGAGCGCCGCCCCTTCGGCCGACAGGGTGACTTTCCTGCCATCGACGTAATAGTGCGACGTTCGACCGCTCGCCAAGGTAAACGTCCCAGTCCGCAGCGCGTCCCTCTTCAACAACGCGATCAGACGCTGCCGGTCGTATGCCGCACCCATCTCCGCCCGCCTCTCTTCCACGACAACCCGACTGAACCCATCGATTTCAGGAACTTACCAGGAGTTCCACGGGATCACCACCCGCGACGCATTCGATTCTGAGCACCGATCACAACAGAGCGATCGGTCCGACGTTTCCGACGCCCGGTTCGGGCTCCGATCGAAACCTTCAAATCGTTCAAAGAACTCGAGAAACCGTTCACCGATGGGGAAACTTGTGGGGCTCGACTTGTCTAAGTTTTCGCGACTGAATAAGTTTTTTCACTAAATACTTAGACAATAGCTTCCCATTTCGCGGTCGAAGGCATACGATCAAATCGTTCAAAGCGATCAAACGGGTAGCGAAAATCGTTCATGGAACATCAAGACCCACTTCTGAAAACGCAGCAAGTGGCGGGAGCGCTCAAGGTGAGCGGGAGCACGATCAAGCGTTGGGTCGATTCGGGTGCGTTGGGGGCGAGGCGGACGGTCGGCAAGCACCGCTTGATTCCGCTCTCGGAGGCACTGGAATTCGCACGACGCCGAGGATTTTCGGTCGCGGGTTTCGAGGGACTCACGCATCCGCGGCTCGCTCATGTCAAGGGTCGTCGCGTCGTCGATGAAGAACTCCGCGGTGAACTCTTCGAGTCGCTTATCCTGGGCGACATTCGCCGGGTTCGGACGACGGCCCACTCCGTGGTGACGACTCAAACCGGTGCGATTCCTTTGGCGGACCAGTTAATTCGGCCGGTGATGCAACGGTTAGGAGACCGTTGGGAGTCAGGCAGTGTCGATGTTTATCACGAGCATCAGGCGACCCAGATCGTGACCACGGTCCTTTCGGAACTGATTCAGCGCTCGGCACAAGCGTTGCAGCCGGGGTCGCCGGTCGCGGTCGGAGCCTCCCCCGAGTCCGACCCTTACCTCTTACCGTTGCAGCTCGGGGAACTCGTCCTCCGCGAGAACGGTTGGGACGTGCGT
>JAYUFP010000531.1:0-5134 GCA_043738665.1 Isosphaeraceae bacterium | reverse complement strand
TTCGAGGCTCATGATGGGTTCCGATCTGGTGGCTCGAACCCTCGTAACCTATCGGACCCAACCCGTGCTCCGGCAGTTGCTTATGTCGCACGGGTTGGGTACAACCCGTGGCACCCGAGCCGGTCTATCAGGTCACCACCCCGGAATCCATAAAGAGCCACAAGCAAATCGCTTCCGTCAATTGCCACGGGTCACACACTGTCCATAGGTAATGACCCTGTGGCCAGCACTCATCGTCAATCGTCCCTTGGCGATCACTCATCGTCCCTTGGCGATCACTCATCGTCCCTTGGCCATTGGTCATTGGCCCTTGGTCGACGGTCATCGTCCCTTGGCCATTGGTCAACGGTCAACGGTCATCGTCCCTTGGCCATTGGCCATTGGCCATTGGTCATTGGTCATTGGTCATTGGTCATTGGTCATTCCCGATTACCCGGGCCACGACCGTCGCCCCCCGCGTTCCCAAAAAAATGACCCAACGAAACACGACCGGGCACCGTATGATACAACGACGGCAGGAGGTCAGGCGATGCGGAAGTCAACGGATTCCAGGCCCCAACCCCACGCCCAGAATGGCGAAGCGATTCCGCACGCCCAGACCCGGGCGACGGTCGGGGGGGAAGTCGGAGACGCCCGACTCGTTGAGTCCTCGAAGCTCGGGGACGACCGGGCCTTCGCCCAACTTGTCAACCGCTACGAACGAAAACTGATCCGAGTCCTGGCCCGCCTCGTCCGCGACGAGGAACTCGCCAGGGATCTCGCGCAGGAGACGTTTTGGAAGGTCTACCGCAGGCTCGACCGCTTCGACACGTCGAGGCGGTTCGGCCCCTGGCTGTTCCGGGTCGGCGTCAACCTCGGGCTCGACTTTCTCCGACGTCACGAGCCGCCGCCGACCGCGTCGCTTTCGAGCTTTTGGTTCGGAAGCCAGACCGCGGGCGGCGACCGGGCACTCGACCTGCTCGACCCCGACCCTCGCCTCCACGCCGACCTCGCGCAGGAGGTCCAGTTCGTCCTCGAGCGGGTTCCCGTGGCGTACCGCACGATCCTTGTCTTACGAGATCTCGAAGGCTTTTCTTCCGCGGAAGTTGCGGCGATCGTGAACCGTCGTGAAGCCACAGTGAGGTGGCGCCTCGCCAAGGCCCGGGAAATGTTCCGAGAACACTGGGAACGCAGGCAAGCCGGGGCCTGAGAGGCTGTCCCAAGACGACGATGACGGATGATGAATGGCCGACGGGCCAATGGCCATTGGCCATTGGCCGATCGAGAAACCGAAAAATCGGTCATTGGCCATCGATCATCGGCCATCCGTCATAATCAAGAAACACGTATTCGCGAGGGGATGGGAGGTCGTCCTGATGTTCGGCAAGGATTCAACACGTCATCGTTGTCGATGGGTGTGCGACCGCTTGCCTCTGCTGGACGGTGGGGAACTGATCGGTTCCGACCGTCGCGAGGTGGAGAGCCATCTGATCGTCTGCCCTTCGTGCCGGGAGCGCCGGGCCGGGCTCGCGGGAGCATTGAACGCCCTCCGCGCCGCCGCGGTGGAATCGCCCTGGTTCTCCAACTCGGGCGACGGTTCCGACGCGCCTTCGCTCTGGCCGGCCGTCCAGAGGCAGATCCGCGAAAGTCGGCATCAGCCCTCGCCTTCGGCGTTCGGCGAGGTGCTCTCGCGGCTCGACCGGCCGTCGTACCGGTTCGCCGCTCTGGCGGCCACGGGACTGATCATGCTGACGACCGTCCGGGCCGCCGTCGATACCTGGTCGCGTTCGCAAATCATGACCTCCAATGCCCTTGCGGACGCCGCGTCGCGCCCCGTCTTCGTCCCGCCCGCGGCCCCGCACTCGGCGCTCGACTTCGGCGCGAATGTCGTGAACGCCGCCCCCGAACCGTCGGGCAAATCGTCCGACCGTACCCCCTCCCGCTTCGGATACGACCTCGACCGCGGCACGCTCTCGAACAGCGCCGACATCGCGCAAATCAAGCCCTCGTATTGATCCCCTCGCGCGGCCTGCCATTGCAGACCTTGCAAGGGCATCCTGTTTCCGACCGAGACCGTCTCCCCCATTCCCGTACGCCATGCCCCGATTTCGCTTAAAATGGCCCCGGTTCATCCTTACGGGCCTTCTGGCCGGTAGCGGGATCGCGTGCGGATCGGCCTCTCGGGAGCCGCTTTCGAAGGCAAATCAACCCGCCTTGAGTGCCGGAGACACGGTCGACGACCCCGAGGGCCGCCTTAATTCCACGATCGACCAGGTCCGGGAATCGGCCGTGGCGCTTGAATACTCGGCGGACGGGGCCCCCAGCGGGGCGCGCCGGGTCGCTTCGGGGGTGGTGATCAGCGACGCCGGGGACGTCCTTTCCGTCCGCGTCGACCCGCCGCCGTCGTCCGCGCCGATCGTCGCGCGAATCGCCTCGGGCCGGCTCTTGCACGCGCGTTGGATCGCCGGCGACCCCGAAACCGGCCTGACCCTGCTGAAGATCACTCCCGGCTCGGTCCGCCCGGCCACGGTGTCACCCCGAGGCGCCAAACTTGGCATGCCCGTCCTGGTGATCGGCAACCCGTTCGGACTGGCGCACTCGGTCGCCCGGGGGTTCGTGGCGGGCCTGAACCGCCGCCTCGTCCTCGGCCCCAGACAGCTCGGCGGCCTGATCCAGGTCGATGCCGCCCTCCACCCCGGAGACAGCGGAGCCCTCGTCGCCGACCTACGCGGCGACTGGCTCGGAGTCGTCCGAAGCGGACTCGCTCACCCCGATCGTGCCTTTGAAAGCAAAAACACGGAGGCAGGCGCGGCGGAAACCCGCAAAAATAAAGACAAAGAGAAGGACGATCGACGCCACGAATACGATCACGACCTTGGTTTCGCCATCCCAGCCGGCGATGCGCTCTGGGTCGCGAACCAGCTTCGCGCCCAGGGGCGGGTTGATCGAGCTTATCTTGGCGTGACAATGGATCTCGACCCGCCGGGAGCGGGCCAGGGAACTGAGGAGTCGGAAGGGGCCGTGCTGGGAGATGTCCTGACCAACACCCCGGCCGACCGCGCGGGGCTCTTGCCGGGGGACCGCGTGGTGGCGCTTGACAAGTGCCCCGTGCGATCGGCGTACGACCTGACCGACCGGCTCGACCACACGCTGGCCGACTCCGAGGTCACCGTCGAACTCGTCCGCAGTATAGGCAAAGGCAAAGAGCACAAGACGTTAAGCCTCCGGACCGCCCACCGGCCGAGCTTCGACAGGCCCCCCGCAAAGGATGTCGAGATCTCGGAGTCGGGCGCGAGGCCGTAGCGATGCTGGGCGGACCGGCCCTGCTTGCGATAAGATCGGGGGCCTTGCCGACTTCCCGGCCTATCGACTCGCAAGTTACAGGACGAGCGCCACATGTCCGACCTTTCCCGGGTCTTCATCGAGATCGGCGTGATGGTCGTGGGACTTGCCGCCCTGACCCGCCTGGCGGGGCGGGTCGGCGTCTCGACGATTCCGCTCTATCTTTTAGGCGGGCTCGCGTTTGGGAACGGTGGGCTGCTCCCCGTGCGGTTCAGCGAGGGGGTGGTCCACTTCGGGGCCGAGGTCGGCATCGCGCTCTTGCTCTTCATGCTCGGCCTGGAGTCGACAGGAGAGGAACTCGCCAAGAACCTCCGCGCCGGGCTCCCTTCGGGCCTGCTCGACCTGATCCTGAACGCAACCCCTGGAGTCTTCGCCGGTTACCTGCTGGGCTGGGGTGTGCTCGCCTCGGCGCTCCTGGGAGGGGTCACGTACATCAGCTCGTCGGGAATCGTCGCCCGCGTGCTCGACGAATTAAAATGGCGTGATAACCCTGAGACGCCGACGATTCTCTCGATCCTCGTGCTCGAAGACCTTGCCATGGCGGTATTTCTGCCGCTCTCGTCAGTCTTCCTTGTGGGGCGAAGGTGGGTCGAGGGGGCTGTCTCGGTGCTTGTGGCCGTGGCGACGGTCGTCGTGATCCTCTCCGCGGGACTGAGGTTCGGCCCGATGCTAAGCCGAAAGCTCGAAAAGGCTTCCGACGAAGAGGTGGTGCTCGCGTCGTTCGGCCTGGTGCTGCTCGTCGCGGGCCTTGCGCAGAAGATGGAAGTCTCGGCGGCGATCGGGGCGTTCCTGGTCGGCGTGGCCGTGTCGGGGCCGCTCGCCAAGCGGGTGCATCGCCTGATCAGGCCGTTGCGCGACCTCTTCGCCGCCCTCTTTTTCCTCTTCTTCGGGCTTCAGATCGACCCGAAAACCCTGCCGGGCGCCCTCGTCCCCGCCCTTTTGCTCGCGCTGGCGACTGGCTTGACGAAGCTCGCCACGGGCTGGCTCGCCGCACGGCGCGCGGGCATCGAGCCGAACGGCCGATGGCGGGCGGGGCTCGCGTTGATCCCCCGGGGGGAATTCTCGATCGTGATCGCCGGCCTGGGAGTTGGCGCGGGGCTCGAACCGAGGCTCGGGCCGCTCTCCGCCGCGTATGTCCTGATCCTCGCCGTTTTTGGAACCATTCTCGCCCGCCTGTTCGGGCCGCGACTGGCGTCACCGGTCTTGAAAAGCGCACTCTGATGAAACGACACCTTGTGTTCAATCTGGCGTTATGCGTGACGCTCGCGGCCGGTTGCGGTTCGCGGAGGACCGACCCGAACGTATCGTCGCGGCGGGTGATTCCCGGACCCGGGATCACGCCGTTAAAGGCCGGGGAAGCCCTTCCCGAGGCCGCGGGGCGGACGGGGTACGTGCCGGTCTACCTGTTTGCGTGGACGCACGATGCGCCCCGCGAGTTCAAGCTCACGGCCGCGGTTTACGTCCGCGATACGGACCGTGCCGCGGCTCTTTACGTGCGTTCGGCGGCGTACCACGATTCCGGCGGCAAGCTTCTCCGCGAGTACTTCCCAGTCCCCATTAAGGCAGGCGCGCCGGCAACCCTGAAGTTCTTCGTCCCCGAGAGCAACGTGTCGGGGGGTCTCTCGGCGAGCATGATCGTCGAGTGGTCGGCCGAGAAGACGGTGAGCCCGCCGATGGCCGACGTCAGTTAGCCCGTCGCCGCGTTCCCGGTCGCCTGAGAGTCCGTCCCGAAAGGAAATGGCTAGGAAATGGCTGATGACGGATCGGAAAGAGCGAATGCGGCGTTTTCCCGCCGGTTTTCTCGCATCGGTCA
>JAYUFP010000530.1:0-5138 GCA_043738665.1 Isosphaeraceae bacterium | reverse complement strand
CCCGCCGCCAGCAGCAGGCACGCGAGTTTCGGTGCGGCGTCCGGCTTGCCCCGGACCGCCGTGTAGGCTTCCGCGAGCCAGGTCTCGGAGTGCTTCGGTATCACTCCCCAGGCTCGCAGGCCGATCAAGCCCCAGCCCAGCGAGGCACAGGCCCGGACGCCCGGTAAGGAGTTCGTAAGATATTCGATGGACCGAACAATCATCCCCGTCTTCGCATCAATCCCCGAAAGGGTCAGCAGCGCCAGGCCGGTCGGGGCGGGTTGGGGGCGGAGGGCGCGGCCGAAAACCGCCTTGTTTCCGTAGTTCCAGCCGCCGTGATCGATCTCGCGGTCGTGGATCAGGCGGAGGCCCTCCACGACCCTGGGATGGGTCGCGAATCCGTCGCGGCTCAGCGCAAGCACGGCCATCGACGTCGGTTCGAGCCAGGAGTGCGTGTCGGCGACCCAGGGCCAACCGACGAGCATCGTGTCGTGACCGGCGATGTGCCCGGGGTCCTCCTTGGGGTCGAGCGTGAGGCCTTTGATGCCGAGCAGCCACTTCGAGCCCCGGCGCAACTCGGCGGCGAACTCAGGGAACGCCTCCCAGACGAGCATGGCATAAGGAGTCATCCAGCCCGAAAGTGCCGCCGGGCCGACGCCGACGGAGCCGTCGGGGCGTTGGCTGTCGGTGAGCCACGCGGCGGCGACCCGGCTCGGTGCGGGGTCTTCACCCGTGGCCAGAAGCGCGAGCGCCGCGAGTGCGGTCGGCTCGGCGGCCGGTGCGTTATCCTTGCGGTAGCCCCACGCGCGATCGTTGTTGCGAAGGCCCAGAAGGTCCGACCTGGCGTCGGCCTTCCATTCGTCGATCGGCATAAAAATTCAAGTCGCTTTCCGGCCGTTTCAGAGAAAGGGCATGAGTCCCGGTTGGGTGAACCGCGTCTCCCCAACGCCGCGCGTCGCGGACCCCGGGACGGAAGATCCGCACAAAAGAAGTCGGCTCTTCCGGCGTTCCGTGCGGCTGGGCGATCTGAACCGAAGATGATCGATTACCGATGTCCAATGGCTGACAAAACCCGCTCAATCGTCCATCGGCCATTGGTCATCGACCATGACGCGGGGTCAACCGCCTGGAACATCGGAAGAGCCAAAGAAGTATTAGAACACGCACGCACGCGAGGGCCGTTGCCGGATCGCGACAGGATCTTTTGACGGGTCCGGGAGCGTGACCTACGTTTGCAATGTGACCGACGTTCATCGTCAAGGTCGCACGGACGCCGGGTCGGTCCAACCTGTTCTTCGCTGAAGGGCAGGTCGCGGTTTGTCGCGATGACCGTGTTCGGGTGTCCCGCGGTGGGGCGGGACTCGCTCGGTGGTCAATTCCTCGATTTTGGGGTGTTTACTCGATGAATCTCGTTTTGAACAGCGTTCGCAAGTTTATCGTGTCCGAGGACGGCCCGACCGCGGTTGAATACGCGGTCATGCTTGCCCTGATCCTGGTCGCCTGCATCACCATCGTCACGAGCCTCGGGACGACGGTCAGCGGTACCTTCAGCAAGGTCAACAGCACCCTGAGTAGCTGAGCCTTCGCCGTGGTCAGCAAGGGACACTGGTCGGACCACCGTCCCGAATCCCGGGTCGGGCGTGAGGGGATTACCTCACGCCCTGCCCGGTTTTTTTTTGTTCGGGTCGTCGAGGACGGATGACCGATGGCCGATGGGCGACGGCCGATGGCCGAGTGTCGGGTTGGGTCACTCGCATTTTTCGGCATTTAAATTTGCTTTTTCGGCCATTCGAGTCGGACGCCGCGGACGCGATTTTGAAGGGGCGATTTGACAGCCTTCCAGTCGCGACCCAAGTTTGCCCAGAGGGCGCGTACGTCGGTGGTCCGTGGCGGACACGGGCCTTCTTTCGGTGTCGAGGACCGTCGAAGTGCGGAGGTCGGTTTCATGACGCAAATTCCTCAGGAAGTTGTCTGGCTGGTCGCGGTCGTCCTCATCGAGGCGGCGATCATCGACTGGAAGACGTTGAAGGTTCCGAACTGGTTGACCTTCCACTTCGTCTTCGCGGGCCTGGCGTACTGGTCGTGGCAGGGCGGTTGGGCGGGGTTCGGCGGCTCGGTCGCCGGAGCGACGCTCGGCCTCGCGGTGTTGTTACCGCTCTACGCGATCGGCGGAATGGGCTCCGGCGACTGCAAACTCTACGCGGGCTTCGGCGCCTGGATGGGAACCTCGGTGGTGCTCTCGGCGTTCGTCGTCTCGGCGATCGTCGGCGGCGTGATCGGGCTGGCGATGATCGCCTGGTCGGGCAACTTCGTGAAGCACTGGGCGATGTCCCAGACGATTCTCGAAGAGATCGTGACCATCCGGAACCCGGTGAAGCTCTCGGAGCTGGCGGCTAACCGCAAGCCGACGATGAAGCTTTTGCCCTACGGAATTCCGCTCTGCATCGGCTCGGTGGCCTACTGCGCCTGGACCGGAATGTTGTTTTGAGCGACGCCGTCACGGGTCGACAGGTTCAGGCAAAGCGGATGGTCAATGGCCGAGCGTCAATGACCAAGTGTCAACGACCAAGGGCCGCGCGCGGCACAGGCAAATCGGTTTATAGGGCATCGGCGATCGTGTCATCGGTCACGATGTCCTCGGAAGTGAACATGAACGGTGACCCTTCGGGAGCCCGGAGATGAATGGCAAGTCGTTAGGGATGCTGATGTTGGCCATCGTGTGTGGCCTCGGGGCGATGTACGGGACGACCAAGCTCATCTCGCGCGGCCCGGTCGTGGTCTCGGAAGAGATGCAGGACGTCGTCGTCGCGGTGCGCGACCTTAAGCTCGAGGAGACGATCAAACCCGACCTCCTGAAGACGATCAGGATGGCGAAGTCGTCGGTCCCCCCGGGGGCGTTCTCGTCCACGAAAGACGTCGAGGACCGCTGGGTCATGATCCGCGTGCTCGAGGATGAGGCCGTCGTCGAAAAGAAGCTCGCCCCCAAGGGGAGTCCACCGGGCCTGGTCTCCCGGATCCCGGCGGGAATGCGGGCGTATGCGATCGAGGTGACCGAGCAGACGGGCGTTTCGGGCTTCGTCCTGCCCGACCATAGGGTCGACATCGTCCAGATGGAACCCGGGGCGACCGGCATTTTAGAGGCGGAAACCGTCCTCCAGGACGTGCTTGTGCTCGCCTCCGGGCAGGTGCTCACTCGACCCGACGAAAAGGCCATCCAGGCGAGGACCGTGACCCTGGCCGTGACTCCCGAACAGGTCGACGTCCTTGTGGCTGCGAAAGCCCGAGGGTCTTTAACCCTGTCGCTTCGAGGCATCAACGACCACGAGACGACGGTGTCCAAGAGAAAGAGGGACAGGGAACGGCCGATTCCCCCGCCCAAGCCTCCCGAAGAGGTGGTGGTTGTGAAGCCGGTCGAACCTCCGCCGCCGCTCCCGCCGCTCCCGCCGCCCCCCGCGCCTGTCGTCGTGACGAAAGAACCCGCCGCGAAGTTCGTGGTGATCCACCGGGGGCTGGGCAACGCGCAGCGGTTGCGGGTCGATGAGGGCGCGGACCCCGACGCCTCGCCGACGGACACGACGGCGTCGTCGCTGCAGCCGCCTCCCCCGGCCCCCCCGACGTCCCAACAATGAGCGATGGACAGGAAATGGGGGATGGCGGATGACGGATGACGGATGACGGATGACGGATTCATGATGATCGATGACCGATGATCGAGTGAGAGAATCACGAGCAGGCCATCCGCCGTCCGTAATCCGCCGTCCGCTCCGTTCACATAAGTCACATCGTTAGTCTAAAAACCGTACCGACTCGACGCGCCGTGACGCTGGATACAACGCCATGAAGGATTCGATCAAAGCGATCTTGGTTGACCCGATCGAAGAGTCTTGCGAAGCCATCCAGCGGCTTTTCGCGAGTGTCTCCAACGTCTGGCTCTCCGAGTCGTGCTCGACGTATGAAGGTGTGGCGAAACGGGTCGCCGAGACCTCGCCCGACCTCGTCGTGGTGAACATCGACGACAACCCGGTCGCGGCCATCAGCCTGATCCAGACCATCGCGCAGAACTCGCCACATGTCGCCGTCCTCCCCGCCAGCCGCGTCCGCGACAGTTCGATCATTCTCAAGGTGGTTCGCGCCGGCGCCCGTGAGTTCCTTTCGCTCCCGGCCGCGCCGGAAGAACTGTCCAAGGCGCTGGGGCGGTTGCTCGACCAGCACGAACGCGAAGAGGTCAAACCCGATCCGAGCAAGCAAAAGGGACCGCAGGTTATCGCGATCACCGGGGCGGCCGGCGGGATCGGCTGCACCACGCTCGCGGTCAACCTGGGAACGACCCTGGCCAAGACTTCCTCCGAAGAGGTCTGCCTCGTCGACTTCGACCTGATGCTCGGCTCACTCGACGCCTGCCTTGACATCATCCCGGAGAACAGCCTTCAGGGCGTGATCCAGAACCTCGACCGCCTCGACCTGACGTTGCTCAAACGCTCGATGACCCGGCACTCCTCGGGACTGTACGTTCTGCCGCACCCCGCCGCGATGGAGGACTCGGCGAAGATCGACCACGAGTCGCTCCGCCGCGTTCTGGGCCTGCTCAAGGCGGCGTTTCCGACCGTCATCATCGACACGAGCAAGGGGTTACAGTCGTCGGACTTCGTCGCCTTCGAACTCTCCGAAATCATCGTCATCGTCGTCGAACTCGATCTGACCTGTCTCCGGAACACGGCGCGGCTGCTTCAGCTCTTCCAGCAGTTCGAGGGATTCACCCAACGCGTCGTCCTCGTCGCCAACCGGAGCGGCTCGCACGAGACCGAGATCAGCCTCAAAAAGGCCGAAGAGACGCTCAAGATGCCGATCAAGTGGCACATCCCCAACGCCACCAAGATGGTTCACGCCGCGCGGGCCAAAGGGGTGCCGATCGACGCCGTCGCGGCCGGCAGCCGGATCCACCAGTCGATCCTCGAAATCGCCAAGGGGCTCAAACCGATGGCCCAGCCCCTGGAGATCAAGCCGAAGCGCGGGCTGTTCGCGGCGTTCTTTTGAGACGGAGACGGGGAAGGTGGCGAGGCCTGTTAATTCTCGCCGTTGATCATGTCGGGTGACCGTCCCTGTCCTATAAGACACCGTGAAGCGCTCGTCGGCGGGCGACGTCAGGCCGACGCACTTCT
>JAYUFP010000529.1:0-1584 GCA_043738665.1 Isosphaeraceae bacterium | reverse complement strand
CACGATCGTGAACTTCGGCATGGGTAGCGCCATGGCCGCGACTGTGATGGACCTGCTCTCGGCGATCGAGCCCAAGGCCGTGCTCCTGCTGGGTAAGTGCGGGGCCTTGAAGACGGCCCGCGTAGGCGACTATATCTTGCCGATCGCGGCGATCCGGGGCGAGGGGACGAGCAACGACTACATGTTCGCCGAGGTCCCCGCGCTCCCCTCGTTCCGCCTCCAAAAGGCCGTCTCCTCGGCCATCGTCAGTCACGGCCACGACTACTGGACCGGCACGGTCTACACAACGAACCGCCGCGTCTGGGAACACGACGACGACTTCAAGGACTACCTGACGAAGACCCGCGCGATGGGCGTCGACATGGAGACCGCCACGATCTTCATCGTCGGTTTCGTGAATCACATCCCCAAAGGCGCACTCCTGCTCGTCTCCGATAACCCGATGACCCCCGAGGGCGTGAAAACCTCGCGCAGCGACGTCACGGTCACGGATCAATACGTGACCAAACACCTCGAAGTCGGGATCGACGCCTTGATCGAGCTGCGAGATTCGGGCGAATCGGTGGTGCATTTGAGGTTCGAGTGACAACCGAAAGAAACTCATCCGCGGATGACGCGGATTGACACAGATGAAGAGAATTAAATCATGATCTAATTTTCGCTCTTCAATCTCTGTTTTTCTCATCCGCGTCATCCGCGGATGGATTTTCTTCCCCCCGCGAGAATGAGGATACCCCGATGGATGGCGTCGAGTTGAAAACCGCCGAGCGCGCCGCGAGAGCCGGGGGAGAGGTCGTCTCGCGCTACTTCCGCGAAGGCGTCACGATGCGGAACAAGGACGTCTCGAACCTGGTCTCCGACGCCGACCTCGACGCCGAACGGGCGATCGTCGCGGTCATCCAAAGCGCTTTCCCCGGCCACGAAATTCTTGGCGAGGAAGAGCAAAAAGGGGACATCGACGCCGAACACCTCTGGATTATCGACCCCCTCGACGGCACCAACAACTTCGCCCACAAGGTCCCCCAGTTCGCCGTCTCCGTGGCCTACCACCACAAGGGAGTCGCCCAGTGCGGCGTCGTCCTGAACCCGATCCGCGACGATTGGCACGTCGCCGTCAAGGACCAAGGCGCCTTCCTGAACGGCGATCGGGTCCACGTCGGCGAACAAACGGCACTCAACGAGATCCTCGTCGGCGTCGGCTTCTACTACGAGCGAGGCCCCGTGATGGAAACGACCCTGGCCGCGATCGCCGACCTCAAGCGCGACCACCACATCCACGGAATCCGCCGTTTCGGAGCCGCCTCACTCGACCTCTGCATGGTCGGCCTGGGATGGCTCGGCGCCTACTTCGAATACACCCTCGCCCCGTGGGACTTTGCCGCGGGACGGCTGTTTGTCGAAGAGGCCGGCGGCAAAGTCACCGACTGTCGAGGCGGGCCGTTGCCCTTGGGACGGTCGAGTATTCTCGCCTCGAATCTCGTTCTTCACGAGGCGATGCTTGAGGTCGTCGCGCGAAGACACCCGCCTGAGTCAGCGAGTTAAAACCTCTCTCGTGACCCTCACCCGGCGGGCTAAGATTGAAAA
>JAYUFP010000528.1:0-14977 GCA_043738665.1 Isosphaeraceae bacterium | reverse complement strand
CCTCGACCTTGGCCTGGGCGAGCGGGAATTTGGCCCGCATTTCCTGGCCGGAGTTCGGGTTCGAGTTCACGTAGTTGTTGATCCAGCGGTTCAGGTCGGCCTCGACGTCGCCGGCCTCCTTGAACGAGCCGATCATGTCGCGGGCCATGATCTTCAGGTAGTGGGCGAACCGCGACGACGCCATGATGTACGGCAGGCGGGCCGAGATCGCGGCGTTGGCCGTGGCCTCGGGCCGGTCGTACTTCTTGGGCTTCTGCGTCGTCTGGGCGCCGAAGAACACGGCGTAGTCGGTGTTCTTGTAGTGGCCCAGCGAGAGGAACCCGAGCTTGCTGAGCTCGGCCTCGCGGCGGTCGGTGATGCCGATCTCGGTCGGGCACTTGAGGTCGGTGTCGCCGTCGTCGCTGATGAAGTTGAAGACGGGCAGGCCCTCGACCTTGCCGCCCCCTTCCGCGCCCCGGATCGCCGTGCAGAAGCCCGACCGGGCGAACGCGTCGGTCATCCGCACGCCCATGACGTAGCTGGCGTTCATCCAGGTGAAGTGGTCGTTCGGGACGGGTTTGCTCGCGTCAACCTCCTCGTAATTGAAGGCGTCGACCGGCTTGGTGGCCGCTCCATAGGGGAGTCGCGAGAGAACCCTGGGCATGACCAGGTTCACGAACCGCGAGTCTTCCGAATCGCGGAACGACCGCCACTTGGTGTACTCGACGGCCGCGAAGATCTTTTCGAGGTCGCGGGGTTTGGACAGTTCCTGCCAGTTTTCAAACCCGAACATCTGCGGGGCCGCCGCGGCGACGAACGGACAGAACGCCGCGGCCGAGACGTTCGACATCTTGCTCAGGAGGTCGACGTCTTCGGGGTGGTTGCTGATCTCGTAGTCGCCGATCAGGGTCCCGTAAGGTTCGCCGCCCGGGTGGCCGAATTCGTTCTCGTAGAGCTTCTTGAACATCTGGCTCTGGTCGAACTCGACGGCCTTATCGAGGTCGGCGTAGAGTTCCTTCTTCGGGATGTTCAGCACCTTGATCTTCAAGGTGGCGCTGGTCTCGCTGTTCATGACCAGGTAGCTCAGGCCCCGCCAGCTCCCTTCCAGCTTCTGGAAGTCGGAGTGGTGCATCACGGCGGCGAGCTGTTTCGAGAGGATCTCGTCGATCGCCGTGATGCGGGCGTTGATCGTCTTGGTGACGTTCTTGTCCCAGGTGACCACGCCCGTCATGGCCTGGTCGACCAGGGTCTTCATCAACTCCTCGGCGCGCGACCGCTCGGTCTGCTTGGTCGCGGTGAGGATCTGGTCCAGGAGGTTGACCTCCTGCGTCTGGGCCTCAGCGCCCGCGGCGGCCTGGGCTTGCTGTTCACCGGTGCTCATCGTTCAGGTACTCCCGATCAGGAAAGACAAGGTCATCGGTCAAGACGTGGGGCCGCCGGCGCCTTCGCCGAGCTTCTCCGCGAGTGCTTTGATTCCCTCACCTTCCTTGCCTTCCTTCAACACCTTCTCGAGCAACGATTCGAGTTCGTCGGAGCGGTCGACCTTGGTCAGGAGGTCGCGGAGCTTGTCGCGGACGTCGAGCAGCTCCTTCAAGGGTTTCACCTGCTGGACCACCCTGTCGGGGTCGAAGTCCTGCATCGAGCTGAACTTGAGTTGGACGGGCATCTCGCTGCCGTCCCCCTTCAACGTGTTCTCGACCTTGAACTCGAGGCCGGGCGTCATTCGCGCCATGACGTCGTTGATGTTGTCGCGGTCGATCTGGACGAACTTCCGGTCTTTCAGGGGCCTCAACGGCGAGGTCGGCTTGCCGGAGAAATCGCCGAGGACGCCGACGACGAACGGAAGTTCCTTCACTTCCTTCGCCCCCTCGGTCTCGACTTGATACGTAATATGCACCCGCGGCTTGCGGACGCGGCCAAGCTTGTCGTGAATGCTTCCGGAAGACATGGGTCGCGACTCCTGAACCGGGATAGAGGTCAGCACTGACCGGGCCGAATGTGACGGGCGACGACGGGAGGGGGCACTACGCCCCCGACGGCGAAACTCAGGGCTTTATGCCCACTTGCTTGAACAGGTTCTTTCGAGGCCCGTCCTCCGGGATCAACTCGGAGAGCAGGTCGGGGAGCGGCATCCTGCCCCAGTGTATCACTTGTTCGAGTGCGTAAGGGACGATCGATTGCGGTTCATTGCGTCGGAAGAACTCGGCGACTTTCCCAAGGGCTTCCAGCGCGTCGTCCCGGGTTCGGATCACGCCCGCGGCGGCCGGCTGTGCGGCGGCCGGCGTCGGTTCCGCCTTGGCCGCGTCGGCTACCGCGGCCGCCGCGGCCTTCGCCGCTCCCGGCGGCGGCAGCTTGGCTCTGGCGAGGTCCATCACCACCTCAAGGTAAGACTCCAGGGCGCTCCGAAGGTTGTCCGACTGGGGGTCATACTGGGTCTTCTCGCTGACCATGTCGCAGAACCGGCGGAACTGTTCGAGGCTGCCGTTAATGTCGTCCACCAGGTCGATGAAAAACTTGGCCGGAGTCTCGACGATCGCCTTCGCGATCAACTCTAAAGTAATGGCCCCTTTGTCGATCCGGGCCTGTCGGGCCTTGGGGTCGGGAACCTTCGCCAGCGACTGTGCGGCCTGAACGTGGATGAGCGAGAAGATCCCGCCCGTGGTCTCCCCGGTCAAGGCGATCTTGGCGACCGGCACGATCAAGGCCCCGGGCCCTTCGATCCCGTTGAGCTGCAACAGGTGAGAGAAACGGTTCTCGACATCCGTATCGCCGGGGGAAGGAAAGAGCGAGTCGCCGTAAGCGGCGATCAGGTCGGTCGCGAGACGGAAGCCGTCGCGAATGCCCGCGAACCCCTTGGTCCGCGTCAGACCTTCGATCAGGTAGGCCGTCACCTCCATGTCCTTGGACTTCTCGGAGAGAACCTTGACCGCGCGTTCGACCAGGGGGCGCCAATCCGGGGGCATGAGTTTCGCGTCTTGTGCCGCGTCGCCGGTGCCTCGGTCGATCTGGTTCTCGGCCTGTCGCGCCGCCTTGCGGTCCTCCTTGATTTTCTGGAAGTCCGAGAGCGGCGAGAGGTCGGCCCTCAGGTCCGATCCCGCCGGGTTCTCTCCCGACACCGGGGCGAGGAGCTTCGTGAAGTCGAGAACTTCGGGAGACGCCATCCGAACAATACCCCCCGGACTTGAAAAACCACAAAGGTCCGGGCTCGGCCCGACCCGCGTCACTTTCCCTCCGGTTCAACGTACAAGTCTTGGGCGTCGTGTACAACGATTAATCCCGCCGCCGGGTCGATATTTTTAAAGCGGCCGGGGCGCGGGCACCCTGCGGGTTCACTCGCGTGTCGTTCCGATCGACCGTCGCGACTCGGGCCGTCTGACTTCGGCTTATTCGAACGGCGGTGACGGGCGGGCGCTTGCAATCGACTCTGCCAAACGGTATACACATGCTCGGATGCAAGGCGCGGACGGTGTGACGCTCCGTACCGCCCCTCCGGGTCGGGTTGGTCCGCGTCTTCTCTTGACCGTTCCCGTGACCCAAGGCGACCGGGGTCTGCCGTCATGCCTGACATTTCTCAGGAACAACGTCTCCTGGCCGTCTCCACGCCGCTGGGCCCGGACACCCTGTTGCTTGCCGGGTTCAAAGGCATGGAGGCGCTCTCCCAGCCGTTCCGGTTCGAGCTCGACTTGATGTCGCAGCAGGAGACGATCGCGCCGGCGGACCTCGTGGGCAAGCCCGTCTCCTGGCGGGTCGGCCGGACCGACGACGCGCCGCGATACTTCCACGGGATCGTCAGCCGCCTCTACGCCGGTGGCCGAGACAAGCGCGGCCTCCGCGCCTATCGCGCCGAGGTCGTCCCCTGGCTCTGGTTCCTGACGCGGACCGCGGACTGCAAGATCTTCCAGCAGCTCACCACGCCCGACATCATCAAGAAAGTCTTCGACGGCCTCGGGTTCTCCGACTACGAGGTCCATGTCAAGGGGGCCTTTCCGACCTGGGACTACTGCGTCCAGTACCGCGAGACGGCGTTCAACTTCGTCTCCCGGCTGATGGAACTGGAAGGCATCTTCTACTACTTCACTTACACGGAAGAGAAGCACACGCTGGTCCTCGCGAACGACCCCTCGGAATGGGCGGAGGTTCCCGAGAGCCCCGCTTTATACGCCGGCGGCACGGTCGCCAAGGATCACGTCACGTCGTGGGAGCATTCTTACGAATACCGCTCGGGCAAGTGGACGCGGACCGACTACAATTTCGAGACGCCCGGCACCAGCCTGTTGACCACGACGGGGACGGTCGTGAACCTTCCTTCGATCGCGAATTTCGAGGTGTTCGAATACCCCGGGGCCTACCTCGTCAAGGGCGACGGCGAGCCCGTGACCAAGATCCGCATGGAGGAAGACGAGGCCGCCTTCGACGTCGTCCTGGGGGGAAGCGAATGCTGTACCTTCACCGCGGGGGGGAAGTTCACGCTCCAGGAACACGAGATCGACGCCGAGAACGCCTCGTACGCATTCACTGCCGTCCAGCACGCCGCGTCCGAGGCCAGCTATAGCCCCGGGGCAGGGGGCTCCACCTACACCAACAGCTTCACGTGCATCCCCGCCTCCGTGAAGTACCGCCCGCCACGCGTCACCAGGAAGCCCGCCGTGGCGGGTCCGCAGACGGCCGTCGTCGTCGGCCCCGCGGGCGAGGAGATCTATGTCGACAAGTACGGTCGAGTGAAGGTCCAGTTCTTCTGGGACCGGCTCGGCAAGAACGACGAGAAGAGCTCGTGCTGGGTCCGCGTCTCGGAGCAATGGGCCGGCAAGAACTGGGGGTTCGTCGCCAACCCCCGGATCGGCCAGGAGGTCATCGTCGACTTCATCGAAGGCGACCCCGACCGACCCCTGATCACCGGAAGGGTCTACAACGCCGAGCAGATGCCCCCCTACGACCTCCCCGCGAACATGACCCAGACCGGCATCAAGTCGCGGAGCAGCAAAGGCGGGGGGACCGCCAACTTCAACGAGTTCCGGTTCGAGGACAAGAAGGGCTCCGAACAGGTCTTCCTCCACGCCGAGAAGAACCAGGACATCGAGGTCGAGCACGACGAGACCCACTGGGTCGGCCACGACCGTACCAAGACCATCGACAACGACGAGACCGTCCACGTCAAGCGGAACCGAACCGAGACCGTCGACAACGACGAGAGCATCACGATCGGCAACAACCGCTCCGAAGAGGTCAAGAAAGACGAGTCGATCACGATCGGCAACAACCGCTCCGAAGAAGTCAAGAAGGACGAGTCGATCAAGATCGGCAACAACCGCACCGAGGAGGTCGGCAAGCAGGAGAGCGTCACGATCGGCGAGAGCCGGACCACCGAGGTCGGCAAGAACGAGACCGTCACGATCAAGGAGAGCCGACAGGAGGAAGTCGGCAAGAACGAGACGGTGAGCATCGGTGAGAACCGCGAGGTGACCGTCGGCAAGAACGACCAGCTCAGCGTCGCCAAGGTGCTCGTGATCAATGCCGGGGACCAGATCACGATCCAGACCGGCGAGGCCAGCATCATGATGAAGAAGGACGGGACGATCCAGATCAGCGGTAAAGACATCACGATCTCCGGATCGGGCAAGATCAACGCCAAGGCGTCGGGCGACATGACCCTCAAGGGAAGCAAGGTCGCGGCGAACTGAACCGAACCGAACCGAGTCGAGCCGGACCGCCCGGCCGGGCCCGCCGCGAGAGGTCTCGTGCATGCTGCAAGTCGACAACCGGACCGCGTTCAAGCTCGGCTTCGGCGTCTTCCCCAACGAAGACGGCGTCGAGTGCGCCTACGGCGTGATCAAGGCCACCTTCGCCACCTCCGGAGCCGGCGACCCCGTCCTCTGCGACGAGCAGGACGACGTCGTCCTCGTCGATGAACCGTGGGCCGACCCGTTGACGTCGAGCCTGAAAACCGCCGGGGAGATGTCGCTGGTGAAACCCGGCACAGACGTCCTCCTCCGCGGGCACGCCTACGCCCCCGGAGGCCGCCCCGCCAAGGAGGTCGACGTCAGCGTCAAAGTCGGCCCGCTCTCCAAAACGGTGCGTGTCTTCGGCGACCGCGTCTGGCAGTCGGGCGTCCTGAAGTCCAGGCCGTCGGAACCGACCCCCTTCGAGACCATGCCCCTGGTCTACGAGCGCGCCTTCGGCGGCGTCGACCCCGAACCGCCCGACCCGTCGAAGACCGACTTCGAGCCCCGCAACCCCGTCGGCCGCGGCCTGGTCCCTCACGACACGCGAACCGGCCCCGAAGGCCGCCCGCTGCCGAACCTGGAAGACCCCGCCGCGCTCATTCGCAGCCCCAAGGACCGTCCCGCTCCCGCGGGTTTCGGACCCCTCGCCCCGCACTGGGAGCCGCGGAAATCGTACGCGGGAACCTACGACGAGGCCTGGACCAAAACCCGAGCGCCGTATCTCCCGCGCGACTTCGATTCACGCTTCTTTCAGGCCGCCCCCACGGGCCTGATCGCCGAGGGCTACCTCAAGGGCGGGGAACTCGTCGAGATCCGCAACGCGACGAAAGACGGTGTGCTGGCCTTTAACCTCCCTTCATGTGTGCCTCGGCTCGACTTCCTGTTCGACGGTAAGGAACACCGCCCCGCGTTGAACCTCGACACCGTGGTGATCGACCCCGACGCCGGCCGCCTCTGGATGATCTGGAGGGCGTGCCACGTCGTCGACAAGAAGCTCCTGCGCCTGGACTTGATCCGCGCGCAATGCCCGGAATACCCTCTGAAGAAACCGAAAGGGGCCTGACGTTGGCGGAGGAGGCGGTCGTGGTCGCGTGCGGCCTAATGACCCCGGTCGGACTCAGCGCCCCCGAAACGGCGGCCTCGGCCCGGTCGCGCCTCCAGAGACTCGGCGAGATCGAGGTCCGCGACCGCCGCTACCGACGGATCGTCGCGGGCTTTGTTCCCGAAGACGGCCTCCCCGACCTCAACCCCGCCGCGGCCTTGCTCCCCTGGCGCGCCGGAAGAATGCTCCGCCTCGCCGAGGTCCCGCTCAACGAGGCGTTGAAACCCTTGCCGAAGGACGCCGGGCCGATCCCGTTGATGCTCGGCCTGCCGGAGATCGAAACCGCGATCCCGCTCGACCCCGCGAAGCTTTTCGAGTGCCTCGAAGGCGTCGCGCCCGTCTCCGCCAAGGAGAGCAAGGGCTTCACGGAAGGGCGGGCGTCGGCGATCCTGGCGCTGGCGGCGGGAGTGGAGCGGGTCGCCTCGGGGAAGTCGCCTTGGTGTGTGATCGGCGGGGTCGACAGCCAGATCGACCTCTCGATCCTCGCGACCCTCGACCTCAAAGGGCGAATCCGTAACGCCGCCAACCCCGACGGACTCGCCCCCTCTGAAGGGGCGGCGTTCCTCCTTCTCACGACCGCCGCCGAAGCCAAGCGGCGCAAGCTCCGGCCGCTCGCGAAGATCGTCACGTGTGCGTCGGGCTTTGAGAAAGGGCACATCGCCTCCGAAGAGCCTTACCGGGGCGACGGCCTCGCCGAGACGTTCACCGCGGCGTTCGATCAGGCGGGCGACTTGAACCCCGTCGGCTGCGTCTACGCGAGCTTCAACGGCGAGCGTTACTGGGCCAAGGAGTTCGGCGTCGCCTTCCTCAGGAACCGCGCGAAGTTCGACCCCGCCCACCAGATGGAACACCCCGCCGAATGCTTCGGCGACCTGGGAGCCGCCCACGGCGCGGCGCTCCTGGCTCTGGCCTGCCTTGGCATCGACGGCGGCTACCGCCGCGCCCCGACTTTGGTCTATAGTTCTTCGGATCACGGCCGTCGCGGCGTCGCCCTGGTCGACGCGGTCAAGCCCGACGGCGAAGGCCCGTCTCGCAAGGGAGCCCTGTAAATGCCGACGACCGTCCACAACATCCTCGGATTCGCCCATAAGGGCAGCAGCGGGATGAGCATGGTCTTCCCCGACGTCTGCAAGACGCCGACCCCCGCCGGACCCATCCCGATCCCGTACCCGAACCTCGGCAAGTCGGCCGACACGGTTCAGGGGTCGACCAAGACCACCGCGGACGGCCAGATGATCATGAACAAGGGGGCGAAATACCTCCCCACCACCGGCGACGAGGCGGGCAGCGTCGGCGGCGTGATCAGCGGCGTGATCAAGATGGAGTGCGAGTTCCTGATGTACTCCATGGACGTCATGATCGAGGGCAAAAACGTCTGCCGGATGAGCGACCCGCTCTGGCATAATAAGAAGAATATCTGCGGCTGAGGAATCAGGAATAGACCGGAATGAGTTCCCTGATTTCGGCCCGTCCGGGTGCCACTGGTCGTACCCGACCCGTACGTGTCGGGCACCGTCGAACCGCACGGGTCGGGTACGACCGGCGGCACCCCAAATTCGTCTTTCGATCATCGCACGCAAAGAGCGGGAAAGTCGTTACGGCCTGTTCCTAAACCATCGAGGCGCGTCATGCCGGAACTCGGCGAGCCGGTCGCGGTCGGGGTCGTCTCCGAGTGGGAAGGGGAGTGCCCCTTCACACACGAGACGACGGACCACAAGATCAAGAACAAGCTCGACAAAAGCTCGGGCACTCTCGGCAGTTCCTTGAACAAAGGCGTAAGCACCCGCCTCTGGGAGGAAAAAGGGGGCGCTTACGAACAGAAGGAAGACCAGAAGGCCGCGAAGGAATCCAAGGCCAAATGTTGCGGATGGCCTCCCTCGTCGTACGTGACCGTCGAGTCACTCACCCCGGGGGTCACGATGCAGGCTCCGTTCAGCCCAGCGGCGCACCACCTGATCCCCACCAACGCCTCGTTCTTGCCCTGCTCGTCGCTCATGGCGTTCGTCGCCGAGTCGAAGGGGGATAAGATCCTCGGGGAGATCGGATACGACGTCAACGGCGCGGAGAACGGCATCTGGCTTCCCACGCACACGGCGCTCGTGAACGGCATGGCCGACGGCACCTACCCCGTCCCCGGCGCATCGACGGGCGACTACGGCGCTCTGCCCAAGCCGTTCAAACAGCGGTACGCGGAGGCCGTCATGAAGCACACGAGCCGCCAGTTCCACACCACGCACCGGTCCTACAGCTCGTGGGTGAAAGGCGTCCTCGAAAAGATCACCCTGAAGATGTTGGCGATGAAGGAAGTGGGCAAGTGCGAGAAGTGCAAGAAGATCGTCAAGGACCTGAAGGGGAAGCGAAAGCCCCCGCACACCCTGAGCCTCCGCATCGATTCGCTGTCGATGAGGGTGCGGAAATACCTCTACGGCTCCGCCGTCAGCTGGAGGGCGCCGCTGTTCACGTCGTCGTACGCCGCGAAGTACGCGGAGTCGGTCCGCGCGGGCAGGGCGTGACCGGGGCGGACGACCGCGGGGCCGGGTCTTGAAGTGAGGGGGCGACCGGGATGGCCAATGACTACTGGATGCTCGAATGTTACTTCTTCGATGAAGACGACTACACGGACGTCGGCAAGTACCCCGCCATCGACGGGGTGACCACATGGGCCGACGGCCGGCGCTTCGACAAGGAAATCCCCCAGCCCCTCAAGTTCGAATGGGAGCCCTCGTCGTCCGGCCCCAAGCTCGCCTATTACAAGAACACCATCCCGCTCCTCCGCAAGGACGTGTTCGAGGCCCTGCGCGCGGCGGGCGTCGACAACCTCGACGCCTACCGCGCCGAGATCCGCGACGCCGGGACCGGACAGGCCGACACGACGTACGTCGCGGTCAACGTGATCGGCCTCGTCTCGGCCGCGGACCTCGCGAAATCCGACCACGCCGACCCCTCGGGAGGCCGGCTCATCGACATGGACTTCGAGTCCCTGGCGATCGACCCTTCCAAGGCGAAAGGGATGAAAATGTTCCGCCTGGCCGAATGCGTGACGGGGGTCTTGATCCACAAGAGCGTGAAGGAACACCTGGAATCCAAGGGCGGCTTCGGGCTCACCTTCGTGCCGCCCTCCGAATGGATCGGGTAAGAGTTTTAGGGGCATCCCTTGATGGGTACGTGTCGATGAAAAAGTCCAAGCGAATGACGGAGTCGTCGCCGGTCGTCGAGCTTCTGACCCGCGTCCCTTCGGGGCAAGGGGCGCAGGCGGAGTCCGGGCTCGTCCGCGGGGTCGTGATGGCGGTCCTCAAGGACGGCGTGATCGTGGTGCAGACCACCGCCGACGTCTGCTCGCAGGTCGCCTGCGACTTCCTCGAAACGGGGCACGGGCCGCCCCCGGAACTGAAACCCGGAGACGTCGTGCTCGTGCTCCGCGCGGGGGTGCCGGGTCAGAACGGCTGCGTCCTCGGCAAGGTGGGCCGCTACCGGCCGGCCGGGACTGTCGCACCCCCCGACCACGTCGTGATCGAGGCCGGGGAGACTCTCACCATCAAGTGCGGCGAGAGCGAGATCGGCATGCGAAGCGATGGGAAACTGTTGATCCGCGGCAACGACGTGGTCAGCCGCGCCAAACGCACGCAGCGGATCAAGGGGGGGACCGTCGCGATCAACTGACCGCGGCCCCGACACAACGCCCATGGCAAACCCCCGCGCCGCCTTCCTCGCGGACATCCTCGTCGAGCACGCCGAGGAACTCGAATTCCTTTGGGGCCAGCGCCTGGTGGCGCTCGACGACCCGGCCTACCTCTTCGGCAAGTTCCTCGACCTCGAAGAACGCATCGAGGCCCACGCCGAAGGCCTCCTCGTCCGCGGCGAAAACCTGGCCGAATTACTGGGCCCGGGGCTCGCCGCGAAGGAGGCGACTGCCGTCTTCGCCTCGGCCTATCCGCTCCTGCGGACCGGCCGACCCGAGTGCGTGGAGATGGTCGTCGAGGCCTTCAAGACCGCCAAGGGGGGCGCACTCGACGGGCTCTGCCAGGCCTTGTGTCACGGACCCGCGGTGGCGGTTCCGATGCTTCGCGAGGCCTCGAAATCGGCCGAGGCCCCGCTCGCGCTGGCCGCGCTGGAGGCCCTGGCGTTCCAGTCCCCGGCGGACTGCGACGCGGAAGGGCTCGCCCCGTTCATGGATCATAAGGATCCGATCACGCGTCGATTCTGCTGGCGGATCGTCGCGCGGCTGAAGACCCCCTTGATCCCCCAGCGCTACAAGAAGGCGATTGAAGACGCCGACCCTCTGGTCCGAACCGCCGCGTACTGGGCGGCGGCGTGGGGGCGGCAGCCCTGGCTCGTCGACCACTGCCGGACGGTGCTGAAGTCGCCGAAATCGCAGGATTTCCACGACGCCTTGCATGTCCTGGCCGTCCTGGGAAAGCCCGAGGATCTGCCGTTCTTTCGCAAGCCGCCCTGGTCCGGCGTGCCTTCGCCGGCATGGTTCAAGATCCTCTCGGCGTTCGGTCACCCCGGAGTCATCCCCGAGCTGCTCAAGGGGATGGAAGACCCGAACCCCCGCACGGCCCTCGCGGCGGGGGAAGCGTTTTCGAGGGTCACGGGGTGTGCCGTCGCATCGGAGAAGCGGGTGACTCTCCCCCCCGAGGACGGCTCGACCCCCGACGAGTTCGACAGGGAGTTCCTCGACGAGGCCTTCTTGCCGGACCCCGCCAAGGCCCGCGCCTTCGTCAAAACAAATAAGGACGCGCTCACCAAAGGCACCCGATGGCACCTCGGCCGTGAACTCGCGAGGGAGACGGCCCGAAGCCTGCTCGACGCGGTGGACGTCCCGATGAGGCGGGAGACCTGTCTCCGAGCCCGATTCGAAGGCCGCTGGCCGGTGGGGCTCGTCGACCTGGAGAGGTTCCCGCAGCGGCCCGCGGATTGAAGGGACGTGTCCTAATGGTTCTCCGCAGGTTCAAAGGAGATCGACATCGGTCAAGGAATGGTCCGGGACGAATCCTAAAACGATCGCCCTCGCCCTGGTACTCCGGGGAGAGGGTCGGGGTGAGGGGTCCGGAAATGACCGCGTGGCCGGTCCGAAGTTTCGAGCGGAACGCCCCCCTCACCCCATCCCTCTCCCCGCAGAGCCGGGGAGAGGGCGACCGTCTGACGGTTTCGCGCCGGCTTAATGCCGTTTCTCACTTCAAATCGTAAACAAACTCCCCTTTTTCTCCCACCGAGATATGCACGCTTGTAAGCGCCTGCCCCGCCGCCATTCTTGTGAGCACTTCCTGCGAGATCTCCGGTAAGAGCGTTCGCGTCAGGATGTGGTCGACGTTCCTCGCCCCGCTCTGCACCTCGTGGCAGCGGCCGGCGATGCAGTCGATCAGGTCGTCGCTGTAGGTGAACTGGGCGCGATGATTTTCCTTGAGCCTCTGGCCGACCCGTCCGAGCTGGAGCTTGATGATCCGCTTCATCACCGCGTCGGAGATCGGGTAATAAGGCACCACGATCATCCGGCCTAAAAATGCTTGCTTGAAGATCTGTACGCCGTGCTCCGTCTTGGCACCCAGCAAGTCGGGACGGAGCGCCTCGGCGAGGGCTTCGGGACCCGGCGCGGTGTCGGCATCGGCGCAGAGTTTCAGGATCGTGTCGGTTCCGACGTTTGACGTCAGCAGGATGATCGTGTTCTTGAAGTCGATCTCGCGTCCTTCGCCGTCTTCGAGCGTGCCTTTATCGAAGACCTGGAAGAAGAGTTCCAGGACGTCCGGGTGCGCCTTCTCGACCTCGTCGAGCAGCACCACGCAGTAAGGCTTCCGCCGCACGGCCTCGGTCAGCACGCCCCCTTCGCCGTAGCCGACGTAGCCCGGGGGCGACCCCTTCAGGCTTGAAACGGTGTGCGCTTCCTGATACTCCGACATGTTGATCGTGACGAGGTTGTGCTCGCCGCCGTAGAGCGTGTCGGCCAGCGTCAAGGCGGTCTCGGTCTTGCCGACGCCGCTGGGGCCGACCAGCATGAAGACCCCGATCGGCCGCCTCGGGTCGGTCAGGTTGGCGCGGGCGGTCCGGATGCGTTGTGAGATCGCCTCGAGCGCGTGCGACTGGCCGATCACCCGCTCTTCCAGCCTGGAATGGAGTTTCAAGACCTTCTGGATCTCGTCGGTGAGCATCTTGCCGACGGGAATCCCCGTCCATCCCGAGACCACCTCGGCGATCGTCTGTGAGTCGACGCAGACCTGCATCAAGGGGTTCTCCCCTTGAACCTTGCGAAGTTCGGCCGTCTTCGCGTCCAGCTCCGTCCGCATCGTCTCGACCGCCGCCGACGGCTTGAACGCCGTCGCCTTGTCCGTGTGCGCGGCCTTCTCTTCGTTGTACTTCGCCTCGATCTTACCGGAGAGGCCGCGGACTTCCTCCACGCGCTTCTTCTCGTCGGCCCATCGTTCCTCCAGGGCTTTGAGCTTCTCCGTATAGGTGGTGAGCTCGGCCCGCTTCTCGTCGAGTTTCTCTTCGTGATGGGCTCCGGTGGCGAGCTCGCGGTCGAGCAAGCCGATTTCGGCGTTGAGGTGGTCGATGTGGCGGCGGCAGTCCTCGACGGCAGGCGGCACGGCGTTTTGGCCGATCGCCACCCGGGCGCAGGCCGTGTCGAGCAGGCTCACCGACTTGTCCGGCAGTTGCCGCGCGGGGATGTAACGGTGCGAGAGCGTGACGGAACTCTCGACGGCCTCTTCGAGGATTCGTACCGAGTGATGCTTTTCGAGGACGGGGGTGATCCCCCGCATCATCTGCATCGCACTTTTTTCGGACGGTTCCTCGACCTTGATGACCTGGAAGCGGCGGGCGAGGGCCGCGTCCTTCTCGAAGTATTTCTTGTATTCGGCCCATGTGGTCGCGGCGATCGTGCGGAGTTCACCGCGGGCGAGCGCGGGCTTGAGAAGGTTCGCGGCGTCGCCTTGCCCGGCCTGGCCCCCCGCGCCGATCATCGTGTGGGCTTCGTCGATGAAGAGGATGATCGGGACCGGCGACCCTTTCACCTCGGCGATCACCTGCTTGAGCCGGTTCTCGAACTCACCCTTCACCCCGGCACCGGCCTGGAGAAGGCCGAGGTCGAGCGTCCTCAAGACCACGTTCTTGAGGACGTCGGGCACGTCGCCTTGAGAGAGCCTGAGGGCCAATCCTTCAACGACCGCCGTCTTGCCGACGCCCGCCTCGCCGGTGAGGATCGGGTTGTTTTGACGCCTTCGGATCAGAATGTCGACCATCTGGCGGACCTCGTGCTCACGACCGATCACGGGATCGATCTTTCCGGACTCGGCACGTTCGGTCAGGTTGATCGTGAACTGGTCGAGCGACGGCGTTTGCGACATCGTCCCCGGTTTCGCGACCTCACCGGGCGCCGCGCCTGCTCCCGAGGCGGCCTGCCCTTCGTCTTCCGGAGAGCCCGCGACGAGCTTCAACAGGTTCGGGCGGAGGAGCTCGACCTTGATTTTGCCCAGCTCTCGCGACGCCCCCCGCGCCAGCCTTCCGAGTTCATCGTCTTCGAGCATCGCGAGCAAAAGCACGCCCGAACGGACCTGACGCATCTGGTACTGGAGCGACGTGAGCAGCCAGGCCTTGCTCACGAGGTCGTCGATCCGGAGTGAGAGCGTCGGCGTGCGGTCGTTCCCCGTGCGGAACGAGTCGACCATTTTCGTCAGGTCGCGCGAAAGGTTCGAGGTGTCGACCTCGAAGTTCTTGAAGATCCGGGAGAGGTCGCTGTCGGGAGCTTCGATGAGCTTGAGCAGCCAGTGCTCGACCTCGACCTGCGGGTTCGAGCGAGAAAGGCAGAGGCCGGCCGCGGATTGGAGGGCGTTCACGCAGGTCTTGTTCAGGGTCTTGATCAGCGCACCGGAATCGACGCCCATGATGGGATCCTCGCTGGCTTGGCTCGGGGACAAAAGGGCTTTGACACACAATGCGACAAACGGATGTTAGACGGTGGTTAACCTTGATGCAAATACTAAGAAGGCCGGGTTGCCGGATTGAGCATGGAGTCGTCCAGGTTATCGATTCTTCCTCGTCATTTAGGAATCAAACCCGTTCTCACGCTCTAGGCTGGTGACAAGTCGGGGTTTTCCGGGCTTTGCGTTCATCTCGAATGGGTCGCCGCTTTTTTTCGCGTTGCGAGGCCTTGGTATCGACTCGGGAGGAAGTGAGCGGTCGC
>JAYUFP010000527.1:0-14980 GCA_043738665.1 Isosphaeraceae bacterium | reverse complement strand
TGAACCTTGACGATGGTTTGAAGGCGTTCGATCGCCTGGGCTCTTCTTGCTTTCGCCTGCGAAAGGTTTGCAACTGGGATCGAGAGCGCGCGGGCCTCGACGATCATCGCGTCGACCCGACCGGAATCGCTGTCGAGGACCGCGCGGGCCTCGCGGATCGCGTCATCACCTTCGTTGAGCCGGAGGTACGCCTGCGCGAGCATCAACCGCGTGTCGGGCTGGTTCGGGCTACGACGCAGCGCCTCGGAGTACGCCTCGATCGCGTCCCGATAGCGGTCCTGAAGGACAAGCAGTCGCGCCCGCAGTAGGGGCCCGACCGGCGAATTCTTGGCGACCTGGTCGACCTCCTTGGTGACGATTGTCGCCTTGGTGATGTCGCCGCGGCGGAAGGCGAGCTCGCAATCTTCTTTCAGGAACACGAGTTCGTTCGGGAAGGCCGTGCGGAACTTCTTGATGAGTGTCGCGGTCTTCTCGTTGAACGACCGCTCGGCATCGCGATCGTTGCGTTCCCCGGCGAGTGTCGACTGCTCTGCGCTCACGCGGACCAGAGCTGCGGCCGGCTCCGGGTTTTTCGGTTCGGCGGTGACGAGTTCATTCAACGCCTTTTCGGCTTTATCGTAGTCGCGACGTCCGTGATAAACCTCCGCCAGCATCCGGGGGAGTTTCCCTTTCGGTTCGGCCAGTGCCTCGGCTTCGAGGAACGCAAGCGCCTTATCGGGGCCGTCGGAAATGACCATGAGCTGGAACTTGGTCTTCACGAGGTCGACCTCGTGCGGCAGCGCCTTCAAGCCCTCGTCGAGAACCATCATCGCTCGGGTTCCGGCGTCGGACTTCGGCGGGTTGAGATTCTCGAACGCGGCGAGCATCATGAAGAAGACGGCCGGGGGCTTGTCCTTGGCGTAGGAGTCGACCGCCTTGCGGAGCACCGTCACGGCGTCGGCGTTCTTGCTCTCTTGCGAGAGCATATAAGCGCGGGTGACCGCCGCGTTCGGATGCCCCGGTTCGTTGGCGAGGACGTATTCGAGCTGGGCGATCGCCGCGGGGACGTCGTTGTTCACACGGTAGAAATTGGCCGCCTGAACGCGTTCGTCGCCGCTGGCGGGGTTCTTGGTGTCGTTCAGGATCGTGGCGATCTCTTTGCGGGCGAGCGGCCACCGGTTTTTGGCGGCGTAGGCCGCGGCGAGCTGCCAGCGGTCGCTACGTGTGAGTCCTCCAGCGCGGAGACTCTCGAACTTCTTGATCGCCTCGTCAACGTTCCCGGTCTGCAACGCGAGGTTGGCCAAGGCCGACTGCGAGGCGGCGGGGATTGTCATCCCCGAGTCGAGCCGCTTCGAGGTGCCGTCGCGGACGAGCGATTCGAAGCCCTCGGCGGCCTGTTGCGAGGCGCCGACGCGGCTTGAGATTTGGGCCTTCCAGAATTGGACGATCTTATTGTTCGGATCCTTCTTGAGTGCGGCGTCGAAGTATTCGAGCGAGGCGTTGAGGTTCCCCTGCTCGATCGCAAGCTGGGCGTCGAGAAGGTCGGCCGCGGCGGCTTCTTTCCAGCGCGCCCGAATCTTGCCGATCGTGACCGAGACCGCGTCGTAATCCTTCTGCTTCATGTCGAGCAGGGCGAGCTGGACGAACGGGGCCGAGTTCTCGGAGCGGTCGGCGATATTGACCAGCAGGCGGCGGGCCTCCTTCAGATCACCGAGTTCTTCGGAGAGAAGCTGGGCCCGCATGAGGCCGACCCCCAGGTTTGCGGGCTGCCGTTCTAGGAAGGCGGCGAGGACTTGATCGGCGTCTTTTGGCTTCTTCTGCTTCGTGAGAAGGGCGGCTTCGAGGCCGACGAGGTCTTCGCTCTCGGGATACTTCTTGCGGGCGGCGGCGAGGGTGGCCTCGGCCTCCTTGGCCTTTCCCTGGTCGGAGAGGATCAGGACGGCAAGCTGTTCGCCTACCGGCCCGGCCTCGTCTTGGGTGCGAAGGGTCTGGATGCGTTGCAGGGCCTTGTCCCGCTGGTCGAGCTGAACGTCGATTTGGGCCATTCGAAGCTGAACGGTCGCGGGGGCGACCTTTCCCGCGTAGGAACGTTCGTACTCGGCGAGTGCCTGCTTCAATTCGTCGGGCGATGCACGCCGGGCCTGATGGATTTCGCCGGTCAAGAGGTGGAGGGTCGCTTCCATGTCGCGGGGCATGCGGCCTTGGGCGATCTCGCTCGACAGGTGGCGGACGATCGGTTCGGCCTCCTCGGGATAGCCGGCCTGCACCATCGACCACGCTGCCCAGAGCTGATACTGCGGGTCGGTGTTGCCCAGGCGAAGAGCGTTCTGGAGATACTGGCGTCCCAGGCTCATCTCCTGGTTGAGGATAAGGGCGACGCCGTAGCGGGCCTGGGCCTCCACGACGTCGGGGAGTTGGGTCGCGGCGAGCTTGAGGTGGTTCAAGGCACTGGCGCGGAGCTTGGGATTGCCGTTATTTTTGGCTCCCGTCGCCTCCTTCAGGCCGTCACCGGAAGCCGTGGCGGCTCCGGCGACTCCGGACTGTTCCAGCTCGATGGCCCCCTGGAACAGGTTTCCGAGCCCCTGGAAGCGGGTCGAGGTCGATGCGAGCAACTCCTTGATGTGGGGCGCCGCCTTGTCGAACCGTTGGGCGTCCTTGGTTTCGGACAGGGCCGCTTCCACGGCGACCGAGTGGAGGCCGTTCACCGTGTCGTGCGAGGTCGCCAGCTTGGCCAACTTCGACTTCAATGCCTGATCGACGGCCTCTAGGCAGCGGTCGCGCCGGCCACGGAACCGGAGATGGTCGGCATAGATCAGGTAAACGTGAAGGTCACTCTCGCTGGCGGCGCTCAGGGCGCGCTGAAAGATAGTCTCGACGTCCGTTTCCACGGCATCCACCAGGGCTGTGATCGCGGTCTTCGCGGCGGGTTCGGAACGCCCCGCGGCAAGGGTCAGTGTTTTCTGAACGTTCTCAAGGACCAGGCTCAGCCGCATGATCCGGTTCGGGGCGACTTCGGCCTCGCTCGCGAATGTCTTCGCCTCGTTTTGGAGGGCCGTGACGCGGGCGGAGAGCAAGGCGTGGTCCGTCGTGGTCTCGACGTCGAGGGCACGGAGCCTGAGCATGGCCGTGCGGTCGATGGCGCCGGCGGTTTCGGGCAACTTGAGCTGACGAGTTTTCGCGAGAACGGCCTCTCTGGCGGCGGAGTCCTCCGCGACATGGGCGAGGCGGGCTTTCACCCATTCGACGCGGATTTCGGGGGCCTTGGTTTCGGCCAGGGTGGCGAGCTGCCGCTTGACGTCGGGGACGTTCGGGGCGCGGCCTTCGAGGGATTCCGTTGCCGAGAAGTAGAGCGCGTCCGGATTGGCGGGCTCGAGCAGAAGCACTTCCTTGGCCCAAAACAGCCCCTCGGGAACCTCGTCTTGATCCATGGCGGCGGCTAGCAGCGCCCGGCGCGGCTCTTTGCGGGTTCGGCCGTACTTGGTGGCGTTAGCGAGCGAGACGAGGCGTTCCTTGCGAATGTCCGCCAGCTTGTCGGCGGGGGCGATTCTCTGCCAGTCGGCGAACATCGCGGCACGTTCTTCGTAGATTGCCGGGTTCTTTTCTTCGACCTGTAAGGCGCGACGATAAACGATGTCGGCGTCGGCATAACGTTTGGCGGCGCGAAGGGCGCGGGCGTCTCGGAGCATTCCCGCGGAACCGTGTGGCTTCATCGCGTAGGTGATCGCGACGACTCCAACGACCGCGATGAAGGCGAAAACTCCGGAGAGAATGAGCAGCGGCTTCCAGCGGACGGTCATCGGGCGTACTCCTTTAGGCTCATGCTGCCGTGCCCGCGCGACGCGGTGGGTTCCCGAACGCGCAACCTTCCAGGGTGCGCAACGGGCCGACGTGCGGCGGTGTGTGGATTCCGTTGGAGAAAATCTGTCTGGCCGTGTGGGGTCCGAAGATCGCGTAAGACACGCGGGAAGAGGCCGGACCTGGCAAGACAAAGGTGGGAGCCGACGGTCAGAGAGGAGAAGTTCGTGGGCGAAGCCTTCCGCCCGGATACCTCAATGAGGTCGCAGTCCTTTGCCTTCGGTGCGAATCTATCCCAGCCTTACAATAAAAACTCGGGGTCAAGACTTCAAGCAGGATTTTTCCGTGGTGGGCGTAATCCAGTCCGGACGGTTTGCCGTCCTCGTGCGGAATGCTCCCGGATCAAAGACAGTCCACACCGACCCTTCTAGACTTCGAAACGCCTAACCGATCGACGACAATTCCCTCAAAAAATCCGAGATGAACGCCGATGAACCCGCCCCCGGAGCGCCAGCGGCGGCCCCAGCAACTCCTTGAGGATCAAGGCTTCCTGAAGTCTTTCGGGGGACCGCAGCAGTGTTTGAAAATGCTGGGCGGTCGGTCCCGCGCGGTCCACGGGCCGGGAGACAGCCGCGGCTGACGCGGTGGTCAGGCTGTTCGTCGTCCCGGTCAGAGGGGCGTCGTGAACTCCGAGGCTCAGCTTGGTGAGGGCCAGCGACGGCTCCATCGTCGATGACATCGCCATCGACGAGGCAAGTGAGCCTCCCAGGGTGCGTTGTGGTGCCCGCGGCTCGACGGACCCGGGCGGGAGCGACGACTTAGGATTCTTCATGACGGGACGTCGCGTCACGCCTTGTTGCCGAAGCGGCGGCGCCTGAGGGCGCCTCTCCTGTGGTTCGGGTTCGAGAATCACAATGCCGTCGGAAGGATTGAGTTGAGGACGCGGCGTGCGTCGGCTCGGACTCGGATCAGGAGTGGGACGAGGCGAAGGTGAGGTCTCTCTGGCGAAGGTTTCGGCCCTCCAGTCCTGCAACGGTTGCCGGCCGTCGCCGGCGCCTTGTCGCGGGCCGTTCGGGTTCGGACCCGGCGGACGCGACGTCCGAGGCGGGAGCGGCTGAGATTCCCGGCTGAACAGCGAGGTAAGCGCCCAGATCGCCAGGAACATCAAGGGGACGATGAACTGGTAGAGTTGTTCAATCTTCATTCCGTCGACGCCTCCGACCCGGAAAATCCATCCCCGTCGGATCCGCTGTGCGGATCACGCAATCTCCAATCCCGACATCGTCCGCACAGCGGACCTCACGCAAGACCTCAGCTACTTGAAGGCTCCCTACGGAAATTCCCGGTCCCGGCGACCGACGCCCGCATTTCGGTGTCTGCCTGAATGTTTCGGAGATTGTAATAGTCGGTGATTCCGAGATTACCCATACGGAACGCCTCGGCGATCGCCAACGGAATCGCGGCCTCGGCGGCGACGAGCTTGGCCCGGTTTTCCTGTACGGCCGCCGACATTTCCTGTTCGGCGGCGACGGCGAACGCCCGGCGCTCTTCGGCCTTGGCTCGGGCGACCCGGGTGTCGGCCTCGGCCTGAAGTGCCTGGAGGTTCGCACCGATGTTGTCACCCACGTCGATGTCCGCGATGTCGATCGAAAGGATCTCATACGCGGTGCCGGCGTCGAGCCCTTTTTCGAGCACCCGCTTCGAGATCGACTCGGGCTTTTCAAGCACCATGCTGTGCGAGTCGGCGGAGCCGATCGCGTTAACGATGCCTTCGCCGACACGGGCGATGATGGTCTCGTCGGTCGCACCGCCGACGAGCCGATCGATGTTGGTCCTGACGGTGACTTTCGCCTTCACTTTGAGCTGAATCCCGTTCTTGGCGACGCCGTCAATCGTCTGACGGCCCATCGAAGGGTCGGGGCAGGGGATCACTTTCGGATTGACGCTCGTCTGCACGGCTTCGAGCACGTTCCGGCCGGCGAGGTCGATCGCGGCGGCCCGCTTGTACGAGAGTGGGATATCGGCCCGATGTGCGGCGATCAGGGCGCGGACGACGTTCGGGACGTTCCCGCCCGCGAGATAGTGCGCTTCGAGACTCCGGGTCGTAACCCCGTCCTTCTCGGAGAAGCCGGCCTGGTAGGCCATGATCTTGGAACGGACGATGATGTTGGGGTTCACCTTGCGGAACGACATGCCGACCAGTTCGAGGATGCTGACATTCGCTTCGGTCATCTTCGCCTGGATCCAGAGGTTGAAGTACTTCGCGAAGAAGATGAAGCCGATCAGAAAGACGAGGGCGAACCCGATCAGCATGAAGATCAAGAGCGTGGGCCAAGCGGTTCGCGGGGCCTGATTGAGCTGGGCGAGGAGCAGCGGGGTCATGTCATTCCTCGAGTAGGCGATCGCGGACGGCCAGTCTTCTTAAAGGGGGGTCGTCGGCGGTTGCGAATTATTCTGTAGTGTGCGGCAATTCATCGGCTTCGGCAATGGCCGGACCGATCGCGGGGCGGACGATCAGGCGGCCGGAGCGGATCTGAACAGCCTGCACGAGGGTGCCCGAGGCGATCAGTTCCCCTTCCGAGGCGCCGTCGATCCGTCTTCCCTCAAAGTCTACCAGACCGGCAGGGCGAAGAGGGGTAAGTGCCTTCCCGAACTGGCCGATCAGGTGTTCGAGGCGGTCCGGTGCGTGCGACGCCTCGATTTCCTCCGGGGCTGGGGGCGTCAAAAAAATCCGCTTGGCCATCGGTGTCTTCGGCCAGAGATACATTGCCAAGCTAAAGGTCGCGGGCAGGAGGATGAAGTCGGCCACCAGAAACTGCAGGCCGAATTCGGTCGAAACGCGAAACGCGCTCCAGAGGCTGATCCCGATGCAGCCCAGGGCAAGTAGTCCGATCACCCCGCCCGAAGGCACGAAGACCTCGGCGACCAGCAGGATCAGGCCGAACGCCAGGATTAAAATCGGCCAGGCCAAGGTACTCATTCCACCCCCGACCGCGACGGCAAAGGGCGGCGCGTTGATTTGATAACCAAGATTGAGGGCGGACCACCCCCTCACATCCCCGCGGACCTCGTTCCTACACGAGTAGTGTAAGGCAGCGTGACCGCGCAAAGTCAATCACTTTTCACGTCACGAATTCATGCCGCGATCATTTCGCCGAAACCGGGGTCGCCTTGCCCGACTCCGACTCGGCTTTTTCGAGGCTTAGTAGCACGTCACGGAATTCCTGCCGCCGGTAAGGCGAAGGATCCTTGTCGGATAATTCTCGGAGCCGCTTTATCGTGGCGTCGGGCAGCCTTCCGAACTCGCCAAGGGTGATCCCCGCAGTTCGGCGGACGTTTTCGGACGGCGAGTCGAGCAAATTCGTAAGGGCGTCGATCGCGTCCGCCTTGAATTTCGAGCCAGCGGTGAACTTCCCGACCACCTTAAACACGTTGTAGGCTGGCGAACTCTTTTCGTTCGTCGGTTCTTTCAAGGTGGCAATGAGAGCGGGGAGCGCGGCTTCCGCGTCTTTAGGATCGAGTTCCTCGACCACAACCGCCGCCGTGTCGTGCCTCCAGCCGACTTTCGGTCCTTGAAGGTATCCAATCATGGCGTCGACCAGATCCTTGACCCGGTTTGTCCCTTGAACGATTTTCCCCAGAGCCCGTCCCGCAGTCGATCCGGTATCCGACCATATGTCGACCGTCATGCCGTCGGACGGCTCTTGATAGGGCTCCTTGAGCATTTTGAACAAAGCCGGGATCGCCGGCCTGGCCGTCCGGCCCATGAACCCGAGGATCCACGCCGCGTTAGAGCGTACTTTCATGTCGGGATGGGAGAGCGAATCGATCAACGTCGGAACCAGTTCCGCGGAAAGATTATCCCCTTGATCCCTGCCGAAAGTTTGAAGCGCCCCGTAGCAAGCATCGCGAACCGCCGGCTCATCCTCTTTGGAGGCTTTCAGAAGGGCAAGGACGGCGGCATTGACTGCGTTTTCTTGAAGACCGTCGCCAGTCGCAAAGGTTCCCCCGCTCAGCGCGCCGATCGCCTGCACGGCCGCCACGCGGGTCTCGGTCGAAGGGTCTTGAATCAGTGGAATGAGAGCGTCAAGTAACGGCTGCGGATTCCCGATCACCATGGGCTTGGAGGGGGAATTCGCGCTGTAAAGCGCTGCAATCCCACCCAGCGCCTGGACGACGTCCGTCCTGACGGTGGGATTGGAATCCTTGAGAGTCCGGATCAGGGATTCCTGAACCGAGTGAAGGAATGGTTCCTTGGGGTTGGACCTCGAGAGCAAAACGACGTCCCCGCAAACCGACCGGACGGCCGCGGCCCGTACCTGGGCGTCGGAATCACTCAGGGCCTGAATCAAAGCGGGGATCGCGATCTCAGCATCGTCCGTGGTGACGTTTCCCAAGCTCTCGATGGCCGCGATCCGCGTCGTCACGTCGCTCGATTGAAGGGATCGGATCCGAGCCAGTATGGGGTTGCTCTCGCGGATTGCCCGAAACGACCAGAAGACAAGCCCGCAGGTCGCGACGAGAACCAGCATCGTCTTGAGACCGACACCGAGGCTCCTCTTCCTCAGGCGTTCGGGGGCGTTCGTCTGGTCCATGGGTCGCCTTTAAAGTGCGTCGGGCTTGGCGCCGCTTTGAGGTTGGTCCGGCATCATCGGGAGGACCGGGCTCCCGTCGAGCCGGAAACACCGTGAGTCACACTCGGCAAAGCCTCGCACTCCCGGTGAGTTTCTTACTAAAACGCTTAGATCTCCATGCGCTTGACGATCACCTTGGTCCCCTGGACGTCGATGACTTCGACCAGGCTGTCCGGCTCGATGAAAAAGCTGTCGCCGGTGACATCGACCAGCAACTCGCCGAACCGAGCCTTCCCGGACGGACGCAAGACCGTGGTCGTTCTTCCCGTCTCGCCGATCAGGAATGCGAGCGATTCGTAACCGTCCATCAAGGGCTTAGCCGCCGGGTCTTCCGAGCCGACCGCCGTCCAGGGCTCGGGCTTGAGGACGAGCCGGTTCAGGAAAGGCATCGACGGGAAATAGCGAGCGAAGACCACCGCCCCTCCGGCCACCGCCGCCATCGCCAGCGCGATCTGCATCAGGGTAAAGCCCATGTCGCGGTATTCGGAATCATGCGTCGGCCAAATGAACGTATGACTCGCCATTACGATGCTCGAAAGCACGAGCAAGATCCCGCTCATGCCGAAGACGCCGAAGCCGGGGAAGACGAACAACTCCAACGCGAGGAAAATCATACCCACCAGGAACAGGATGATCTCAAGTTGGTCCGCCGTGCCGCTGAGGTAATGGCTCCAGAAGAAGAGCAGGAACGCCAGGCACGAGGCGATCGCCGGCAGGCCGATCCCCGGCAGCTTCAGTTCCAGGACCAGCATGAACAGGCCGATGAACAGGAGCAGCCAACTCACGAAAGGGTCGGTGAGGACCGTCACCAGCGTATCGACCCAGGTCGGGCCGTCAACGCGGATCGCCTTGCCGCGCAGGCCATAGAACGACTTGAATTCCTCGACGTCGTTCACGACTTGGCCCATCCCGTATTTGACCGCGTCGTCGGCCTCGACGGTCAACGGATGGCCGGCTTCCTTCCGAACCTCAAGCTCGGTGTATCGAGCGGGCTCGGCGTCGATCTGTTCCTTCAGGACGAAGCACGAGGCCTGGGTATTCGCGTCTTTCGCCGAGTAGAGCACCGTCGCGGGATCGACCATCGCGCGGGCGACGGCTGGAGGATGACCTTTCATCTCGGCAAGGGTTGCCGCCTTGCTCGCGAGGCTCTGGATCTGGCGTTCGTCCATGTCCTCGGCCTGATTGCGGCGGCCCGTCACGATCTGGTGGACGTCCCCCATCTGCGCGCCTTTTCGGAACACGATTTCGGAGCACGCCAGCGCGGCAAGCGCGGAGACTCCCATCGCCCGGTCATCGATGAAGGCGACGGTTTTCATGTCCTTGATGTTCGAGATCATGTCCGCGACCGCGTCCGCGGCGCTGTCGAGGCCGCCGGGGCTGTCGATCTGGAACAGTAGTAGGTTCACATGCTCCTGCCGCGCCTGCTCGATAAGGCGGCCGAGCGACGATTTCTCCTTGGTGCCGAGCGGCCCTTTGATCGCGATCCAGACGGGGCGGATTTCTTGCCCGAGGGTCGGGTCGTCGGCGGACGTGGTCCCGCCGATGTGGTAGGCGCGGGCGACTTCGGCCCGGCTTACCGCGCTGTATTTGGCGAAGCCCATGTCGCGGGCACGAGCTGTCGAGATCACGCCGCGCCGGCCCCCTTCCCAAGCGGGGTTGTTTTCGAGAACCTGGTGGTCTTTCTTGAAGTCGTCGAGGTTCTCGGCGAACTCGAAGTGAAGCTGCCGATCCGCGGTGCGGACGGCGCGGAGGTCGCGGCCCGGTTCGAGCATCCCCAGGAACAGGTCGGGGTCGTGGCCTTGTCGCACGGCCAGGATGCGGACGGGGTCGCGGAGGATCGAGACGTCGAGCGCGGCGTCGGTCGAGATCGGGCCGATCGATGCGTCCGGCCCCATCACGATCTCGTCGCAGGAGAGTGCCGCCAGCACCGCGAAACCTTTGAGGGGTTGAGGCACGAAGGCAATCCGGCGTTTCGCGCCGGTCAGTTTCGTCGAAAGGAAGTTGCCAAGTTGAAGCGACGTGAACGAGTCGCTCGTGCCGGGGCCGGAGTCGCCGGGGAGGAATTCAAAAATGAGGATCGGTTCCTCACCCTTGGCCGACTTGCGCTCGACGATCTGTCGGGCCGATGTCAGTAACGTCGTATTGCTTTCGCTCGTGATGGGCTCGACGACGGTGAAGAACTGGCCGGGGACGACCTTCTTTTGGTTTGTGGGCGTCGGCGGTTCTTGAGCCGAGGCGGGACGAATAGTCGCCAGAGCAAGGCATGTGAGGAGCAACCACCCCGCCGCGGGGAAAGGGAGACGATCGAGGAACGGGCGCATCATTGAGGTCGGACTCCCTCCGTTGTCGTGGCCGAAACCTCGGCCCGGTCGGGATGAAACCGGGACCGCGAGCGATCGCCGATTCAAACGAACCGTCACGCTCGATTATAGGTAGCGCGTCGGAACCCGTCAAACATGCGAACGCCGCGTCGAGATGACCATTGTAGGCCTCTCACCGCGGCGTGTCCGAAATCGTTCGTGAAGAAGCCGAGGATCGTCGTTCTCGGATCTAGTCGGGCCGTTATGATTCGAAATCTCCTGGAGTAGGAGGCTCCCGCCGAGCCGCAGTTGATGACAACGGGGCTCGGCGCAAGTCTCGACGTCTCGGAGATTGCGACGGGAGTGAGGCAATGCTCAACGCCGCGGCGGAGCATTTCCCGCCGGCTGTCGCGCGCCGACATTTGCCGGACGGGCCGGGGGAGCCGCTTGCGGGCCATCGTTGTTGGGATTCCGCACAAGGGTCCAGGGTTTGGCCATCGGCTTGCCGACGAAGTTTTCATTCTTTACGTCGCCGTTCTGGATCGCTTTACGGATGAAGAACTCCTTGGAGTCCTTGCCGTTGGGCGAGATCAGGCGGATACGGTCGGGGAGGTAGGTGTCTTTTTTGAGCTTCAAGAAGGCCATGCTGAACGCTTCCTGGTCGACTTCCAGCTTCGGTTCGACGGCGATGACCCAGTGGTCAACCTCTTCCTTCAAGAGCGACATGTTATAGCGTGCTTCCGCGGCCGCCGCCTTCATGTTGAATAGGAAGGGCAGGGGGCCTTCCTCAAGCGCTCGCTTTTGGTTCTGTCGGTCGAGCGTAAAGACGAAGATTTGCTTCTTTGGGCTAATGTATTGCCAGACTTCCGACCCCGTGCAGATGATCCGCTCTTCATGCACCAGCTTCGGCTTCTTGGGGTCGCCCTTGTCGACCTTCGAGAAGTCGAGCCAGGCGAAGTTGGGACTCTTGAGGATCGCGCGGCCTTCGAACTGTTCCTCACCCCAGGCCACACCTTTGTCGACCCGGGTGATCTGGACGTCCAGGCTCATGAGTTGGGCGCTTCGCGCCTCCCAGTCCTTGAGGAGCGCCTTCATCTTCGCCGCGAGCACGGGATTCGGAGCCGTCTTTGGCGCGACGGCCGCCTGCGCCTGCGGTCGCCCCTGCGGCGCGGCTGCCTGGGTTACGCCTTTCCGAGGGGCCGGCGAAGCCTGTTGGGCTTGGGCCGACGACGCGAAGGCCGCGGTCGCCGACACGGCCAGAACGAGCACTTTCACGACGATGTCGGGTCGCATCGGCAAAACTCCTCCGTGGTCCTTTGCCGAAAATCCTCCGCCGACCGTCCCGACACTCCGGGGCGCGCGGCGACTCCTTGACGTTCGGGCACGCGAACCCTACCAAAGATCGCCCGGAACTAATAGACCAGCCACTCGGCCCACAACATTGATTCCTAATCGACTCATTTTGGAATCGTTTACGATTGGTCAAGAATGTCAAAATGGATAGAGTGAGTAAGATTGTTCGTGTAAAATGGAAGGGGTTGCCGCCTTCTCGTGGATCATCGTCGCGAAATCATCGGGTATAGTTACTGTCGCTGGTGATTTCATTGTGTGTTCGCGCGGGGGTTGTCCTCGCGCGGGGTTTTGCGACGTCGCGTTCCCGAGTGCTTTCACGATCCCGAGGTCCGGGCCATGAACTGCCGATCGAAACGACTTTGGGGCTGTTTCGCGTTAGGACTCGCCGCCTTCGGAAATCCGAAGGCCTCCCACGCCGGGTCGCATCTCGGCTGGTATCGACAGACGACCACGGTGCGGACTCACGGCACTCCGCCCGGCGCGATCGTCGCCGTTCAGCCGACGGTCGGCACGTTCCAACTCCCGTTGTCATCGGGATTTACCTATCAGCAAGTGGCCCCGATCGCGGGTGGCTACTACTACGTGACGGCCCCGCTCGGGGCGGTGGCCCCTGCCCAGCCGACCTCGCCCGGTCTGGCACTTCCTGTCGCGGGAGCAGCCCCGTCTTACCAGACTCCCGTGGCGTTCGATCCGGCGGCGGCGGCGATCGCCTACCCTGCGATGTCGCGCGCCCTGGGGAACCCGGCCTGGATCGCCCGGATCAAGGATCTGCTCGCCCGATCCGCGGCGGCCAACGCGAACGGTTTGAAATCAGGCGGCATCAGTAAAGCCCAGATCGTGGCCGCGCTCGAGCTGGCGGCAAAAATCGCTCTCGGGACTCTTGTAGGTACCGACCTTTCCGCCGACCCGAACATCATCGGCGAGATCACGAAGCTTGTCGGTTCGGTGATCGGGGAAGTCCTCGGAGTTCAATCCGCCCCCGCGCCGCCGCCCGCCCCTCCGCCGGGCAACGGAGTCGACACGAGCGGAAGCGGATCGACGACCTCCGGGGGAACGGAGACGATCCGATTGGAACTGCCGACTTCGTTGCGGTTCGACGTTTACCACCATCAGGTTCCGCCGGGAACGACGGACACCACCCCACCACCGACACCGACACCAGCTCCGTCCCCGGACAGCGGCCCGGCTCCTCCTCCCGCGCAGCCCTCCGGCGTGACCCCACCGCCCAAGCTGCCGGTGCTCCCTCCTGTCCCGCCCGCGCAGGTGCCGACCACCTGAACTTTCGATTGAGTGTGTGGGGTGGGTACTGCTTCCTGTGTGAATCCGGTCACTCGGCCCTTTAGTCATCAAGTCAGAGGACCCGTCCTCACTTATGCCCGAACCACGAATGCTTCTGCGGAGCCCCTTGCGGAGTCGGCAGCGCGGGCGGTGCGGCCGGCGGCGCGGCGGGGGGCGCGACCGGTTGGGCCGGCGGGGGTGCCGCGACAGGGATCGGAGTCGCTGTGGTCGTCTGGAAGGTCGCCAGGCCGGCGGGATTCGACTGGGCGTAAGGTGACTGGAGGTCCGTCGACTGAATGGTCTCGATCCGGGCCCGTCCCAGCCGGGTCAGCCTTTCTCCCAGGTTGGCAAGTCCGAGTGCGAGGAATCCGGGGCCGCGAACCCGCACCCTCGTCGAGTTGCCGAGTGTCGGCATCGAGAGCACCTGGTTGTTGACTGCGATTCCCGCAGTCGCGACCGGGGGCGCGACGGGCGGAGCCACGGGAACCGCGACCGGGGCCGCAACGGGTGCCGCGGGCAGGAAGACGTTTCCCATCGGCTGGGCCAGTTGTGGGACGTAGACGATCGGGGCCTGAGTCGGGGCCAGGATCACCTGGGGGGGGGCCTGCTGGATCACGAAGTTTTGGCTCGGCAACTGGATCAAGCCGGCAGGCGCAGCGGGGTAGGCCAAGGGAGTTTGCGGTAGTGCGACCGCAGGCGCCACGGGTGGCGCCTGCGGCGGGGCCGCCGGGGGCGCCGCGGGGGGCGGGTACTGGTTCGACGCGTAAACATCCGAGTGGAAGTTCGCCGGGTTCACCGCGGGATCATTCGGCAACGGCAGCGCGGAGACGAGCCCCAGGTTGTACCCGACGAGGCGATTGGTCACGGCCTCGGCAGTCTCGCAGCCAGTGATCGTCGTCAGGCAGGTCAGGCCCTTGTCTCCCCGACCGTAGACGACGACGGTCGGGAACCGCATGATTCCCAGCGACTTCACGAACGCGGGGTCAACCTCCTTGGCGACCGCCACGACCTGGATGAGTCCGCGGTTGGCGCGCGACCAGGGGCCATCGCAAAGCTCGGCGGCTAGCCGGCTGCTTACGGGCTCTTCTCTGCTGTGAAAGACGGCGAGGGTCGCGACCCCCTTGGCCCGTGTGTTGGCGAGTGCTTCGGAGAGCTTTTCCACCGCGGGCCGGTCCTGGGCGTTGGCCCGGGTTAAACCCAGCGGGGAAGAAAGCGCCGCCGCCGCGACGGCCAGAGTAGCGAGGCCGTGAGCAATTTTCCCAGTCGTTCGCATCGGAAGACCTTCCTTGGCACGATACGATTCGATCGCGATCCGACCCTATGTTTTCGGCCCGAATCCGTTCGAACCGATCCCTGATCATAGCTTTTATCGAGCCTTCGCCCGGTCCCGATTCTCGGGGAACATTCGGGTGCGAAGACTTCGATGAAAGATGGTCCGCGCGGCGGAGCCTCCAGAGACGAAATCCGTCTGAATCACCTCGCAACCGCACAAACCATTCCCATGCGAAGGGAGGGTAGGGGGGATGGCTGCGGTGTCGATCATTCAGTCGATTGTTTGTCTTTTCCGGACTCCTTGCGTCTCGAAAACAAGTCTTTTTTTCGGAGGAAGACGGATCATCACCGCGCTTGCCCACCTTCTCA
>JAYUFP010000526.1:0-5153 GCA_043738665.1 Isosphaeraceae bacterium | reverse complement strand
CTGGTCGGGTACGACCAGTGGCACCCGAAGTCCATCCTGATCCTGAGCCGTCCCCATCGTGACTTTCGACCGACGTCTCGCGTTGAAAGAGAGAGGCCGCGGGGTCGGTTCCGGTTCGGACTTGATCAGCGCGGGTCACGCTTCCTTGACAAGTACCCTGGCCCCCGCGTCGGATTTGACGGCGGCCGAAGTCGCGGCGGGTTCCGCGTCGGGACCGCCGCCCTCTTCCCTGAGCAGCTTGAGAAATCTCGCGGCCGTGAGCCCGAGCTGTTCGTGACGGCGGTGAATGATCGCCAGGGGGCGTTTCAGCCGGTGCCTGAGATCCTGTCCCGTGATCCGGACCGCCACAAGCGACCCCGCCTCCACCTCTCGCGCGACGGTAGGCTCGGGCAAAAGGGCGACCCCCGCGGGGATTTCGACGGCACGCTTGATGTTCTCGATATTATCAAACTCGAGCGCCACGCGGATACCCACGTCGTGGTGCCGGAGGCAACGGTCGATCGCCTTGCGGATCGAGAGGTCCGGGTCGTAGCCGACGAACGTCTCGCCATCAAGGTCGCGGACGTCCACCGTGCCGAGTTTCGCGAATTTGTGCGACGGGTGAACGGCCAGCACGATTTCCTCGTCTCGCCAGGGGATCACGGTCAAGTCGGACCACTTCTTCGGGAACGAGATCAGGCCGATTTCCGCCGCCCCCGCCGACACCGTCTCCACGACCCGCGTCGGGTGAAGGTATTCGAGCCTGACGTCGGCTCCCGGGTAGAGCGCCGCGAACGTCTTCACGAACCGGCTCATGTGGTGCAGACCGACCGAGTAGATCGAAGCCACGCCGACGGTCCCGACCACGTTCCGGACGTCCTCCAACGATTTCACCCGGTTCTCGATTTCGAGATACCGGCCCACCAGATCCTTGCAGCCTTCGTAGTAGACCTTCCCGTGCGGAGTGGGCACGAGAGGCCGTTTCGAGCGGTCGATCAACTTGACCCCGAGACGCAACTCGAGTTGATGCACGGCCTGACTCGCCGACGACTGAGACATCCCGTTTTCGGACGCCCCCCGCGAAAAGCTCGCCCACCGAACGACGTCGCAGAAAACCTTCAACCATTCGAGCTGCATGGCAAACGGCCGATCGCCGATTCCTCGATACTGCGCGGTGACTGATATTGGAATTGGTAATAGTAAGACGGTCGAGACGCACAAAGTCAATAGGAATTCTGTTTTTCTTGAAATGTGGGATGTCACAGCCGAAACCTCTCGATGGGCTGTAGTCGCCGTATACACTCGTTCCCACGGTCCCCGTGGGAATGCCGTCCTCGACGCTCTGCGTCGTCTTTGGCGTAAAATGCCGACGCCGGAGCGTCCAAGACGGCATCCCCACGGGGACCGAGGGAAAGAATGGGTTGGGCGCTAGTCTGGGATCGTGTGGGATCGAGGCCCTCCAACGATCTTTCCGGAAAATATCTGTATTGCGCACCCCCTCTCGCGGCACGTATAGAATGTTGAACGTGAACGGAACCCGTCCGGACCTTCGGGGGACGATCGCTCATGTCGCGAGGGAACGCCGGGGTCCTGATCAGGGGCCTGGAACAACTCTTCGGCTCGGGGACGGTCTCCGGCCTCGGTGAGAACGCGCTCGTCGAACGGTTCGTGAGCCGTCGCGACCCCGCGGCGTTCGAGGCGATCGTGAGGCGTCACGGGCCGATGGTCTGGACGGTCTGCCGGCGCTCGCTTCGCGACCCGAACGACGCCGAGGACGCCTTCCAGTCCACGTTCCTGATCTTCGCCGCCAAGGCCGGTTCGATCCGCCGGGGAGATAAACTCGGGGGCTGGCTCCACGGAGTCGCGGTCAAGGTTTCTTCGAGGGCGCGTCGCGACCTTTCAAAGCGACCCAAAGAAGTGGACGACTTCGCTGAAACTTCGACCACCGATCCCATCGAGCGCCGGGACCAGGTCGCCGTCCTCCACGAGGAACTCGCCCGACTCCCGTGCAAATATCGCGACCCGATCGTTCTCTGTCACCTGGAAGGCTGCACCCATGACGAGGCCGCCGCAAGGCTCGGCTGGCCGGTGGGGACGGTCCGAGGCAGGCTTTCAAGGGGCCGCGATCAACTCAAGGAACGGCTGATCCGCCGAGGCATGGCCGGGGCGATGGTCGGGTACGAATCCGTCCCGTTCCCGATCGAACTGGGACGACGCGCGGTCACGGCGGCGACAAAATACGCGACGGCAAAAACGGCGGTGGGCCTCTTGTCGGTTCAAGGGGCGAGTTGGTTCGCATGGGGAGTTCGAACAATGACGATCAAATCATGGCTGGTGAGCGGAATCGTCGCCCTGGGAGTGGTCGGGGCCGGAGGAGCCGGGGGGCTTGTTTATGCCTTCCAGGATGCCCCGAGGAAGGAGGGCGAGGCGAAGGTTGTTGAGAAAGCGACAGGGAAGGCCGTCGAAAAAGGCGTCGAAGCCGAGCAAGAAGAGGTCCGGATCAAGGAGTCAACGCCCGGCAAGGTTACAGCAGAGGCCGAACCTACACCGGACAGGGAGGAACTTGAAGCCAAGATCAAGATGGTTCGGCAGAGGATGGAGATCACTCTCAATTCCATCGTCCAGAGGGAAGAAGTACTTGCGAAGTTGGAATCGGACGTTCGATCAGGCGTGACGCGAAGTCCAGGCGGTCGAAACGTAGGCCAGCAAGTCGATCCCGAGGCGAAAAAACGGAACCTTGAGCGCCAGGCCGAAAATCTTGAACGAACCAAAGCCAATGTCGCTTACCTTCGAGAGAGTAGGAAGAAAGACCGCGACGAACTTGCCCGGCTCGAATCGCAACTCGCCGCGTTGAAGCAGAAACCATCACCGACGGGTGGGGACGCGGCAAAGAAGTCGGAAGTAATCGACGAAGCGATAGACACTGACGAATTGGAATTCAGGATTGCGTTGCTGCGAAACAACCGTATCGGCAAAATGCAGCAAATCATCGAAAAAGAAGGTCAACTTCGTGCGTACCAATCGGGAGAGCAGGACTTCACGTTTAATGAGCCGGGAAGCAAGGAAAAGGGGATTCAGCATGTGAAAACGGAAATCATTAACCTGCGAAGGGCTTATAAACAAGACGGTTCCACACTCGTCGGCTTGGAAGGACATCTCGCCCACTTGAAATTCGTAAGCTCGGCGGAAAACGCCATAGGCTCCCCAGGTCAAGCAGAGTCTCTGGCTCGGAGCGAGGCTGAACTCGAGACCATGAGGATCGATCTCGAGGAGACGAAAGTACGTTGGGAAAACACGCGAGGGCAAATTAGACACGCCGAGCAAATCCTCGAGACTTTGCGTCACAATCCACGCCAGGATTCTTACGAGACGAGGCTCAAGGAGGCTGAAGTGTCTCTGGATCGATCTCGTCAATCAGAACAAGACGACCGCAAACAATTCCTTGAAAGTCGACTCAGACTGGGAGTCGCGCAGATACGTTTCGACGCCCACAGGCAAATAACCGGACTCAAAATCGACGCCCCCGGAGCTTCCTCCAACGTCGAGTCGCGTCTCTCGCGGATCGAACAGGCGTTGGAACGCCTGGAGAAGGCCAACGCGAAGAAGTGAAGCGCCGAGGGGCGGACGGCCTTGGAGGGTGGGCACTGCCCCGTGCTGATGAAAAGTCGGCGTTGCCCGGGCTTTGTGTTCATCCCGAATGGATGGCGCCTTTTCTCCCCCTTGCGGGGCCTTGGTATCGCCTGCAACGATGGGGACATCGACTTCGGTTGAAGTGAAGCCGACGCGAAACCGTCAGACGATCGCCCTCTCCCCGGCTTTGCGGGGAGAGGGAGGGGTGAGGGGCTTGCGTTACGCTCGAACCATCGGACGGGTCGGCGGGTCATTCCCGGACCCCTTACCCTCTCCCCGGAGTACCGGGGCGAGGGCGATCGGCTTAGGATTGGTCCGACTTTATTCCGCGACCGAAGGCAATCTCCGGATTCAATCGAACCGTCGATTCCATGGGGCGGGAGGAGCCGGCTTTTGCGGGGCGGGTTCGTTGTCGTCGCGGAGACGGGGCTTCGGCGGGGCCGGGACGAGGTTGTTGCCGTTGCCGCCGCGGAACTGCCAGACGAACCCGCTGCCGTTGGGTCCTTTGAATTGTCGGAAGCGAGTTTCCCCTCCGTCGGGTGTCTTGCGGACGACTTCCTCGCCGTCATCGCCGTTACCGGGCAGGGGCGGAGCCATGTCGAACCCGAAGCCGGGGCCGGGCAACATCGGGAGACGTCCGGCGTTTCCCATCCCTCGACCGAGGAATCGCTCCCGCATGTCTCGCATGGCTTCCATCTGTTGCCGCTGCATTTGCTCGAACATTTGTTGGTGACGACGCATGAACTGACGCTGCATCTCGTTAACACGGCCGAACTTCTCTTCCTGTTGCTCTTCGCGGCGTTCGTTCTCCGTCGCCGCGAGCTTCTCTTCCTCGCGGGCCTTGTGCTTCTCGAGATCGGCGATGCGGGCCTGTTCCTTCTCGGCCTCGCGCTGAATGTCGGCGAGCGGGTCGACTTCGACTTTCGGCGAGGGCTCGGCCTTGCGCGGTTCGGGGGTGGGCTCGGCGGGATTCGCCGGCTCCGTGTTCTGGGCAAAGGCAGGGGAGGGAACAGACGTCGGTTCGGGCTTCGCTTGGATTTGATTTGTGGTGGGCTGGAACCAGTCAACAAGTGCCGAGACACCTCGCCAGTCGGCGGCGGCGGTCCTGTACAGGAGAAAACCCGTCGCCACGACGATCAGGAATAGCGGCGGGAGCAGCTTGGCCGAGAGCGAGGACGGGCGTTGCGTGACGATATAAACGCCGGGCGGCAACTCGGGCTTTACCTGTGGGTCCGTGTCAATCGCGAACTCTCCATCGGGCCGCTCGTCGGACCCGGGGACGGCTCGTCTCGACATGGGTTCACTCCTCGAATCGCAAACGTCGCGAAGGGAAAAAATCCGACACTCCATTATCTCGAAGCGGTGGAAGTGGGCAAGCCCCGATTTGGAGAGTCGCGCCGCGGGGCTGCGGGGCGGTGGGCCGCGGGGGTGCGCCAACGGATTCCGGCGGAGTGGTCTTCGCCCTGAAGGGGCGGCACAGGACAGCCCGGGGCATCGCCCCGGGTGACGAGACAAGACGAAAGAGTTCAGCCCTGAAAGGGCGG
>JAYUFP010000525.1:0-1588 GCA_043738665.1 Isosphaeraceae bacterium | reverse complement strand
CCGGGGGAGCTTGACCGCCCCCCCGACGACTTTCCGGCGACCATACCGGCGGGGCCACACCCGTTCCCATTCCGAACACGGCCGTTAAGCCCGTCGGGTCCATGATAGTGCCCTTGGCGCGAAAGTCGGTCATCGCCGGAATCTTCCAAAGCCCCCGACCTCTTCACGAGGCCGGGGGCTTTTTTATTCAACGATCCGCGACTGAGCTAGAAACCAGCGGAAAAGCAAAAACGCAGTAAGTCATTTGCCTGCTGTTGCTTACGGAACACGATTCGACGTAAAGCCCTTCGGGTAAACCCCTTGCGGAAACGCCGGAATCCATCGGGTTTTTAGCTCAGTCGCGGATCGTTGTTTTTATGTAACTGTTCAGTCCAGCAACGGCATCGGTTTTGCTTTATCGTGCCACTGAACCCTTGCTCTTGCTCGGCAGCGGAGTAAGCTGTTTCTTCATGGTTCTTGACGGATTGGCTCCAGGCACGGAGTGCCCTGAATGTGCTCGGCTGCGTCGTGAACTCGACGCCGCCTTGGCACGGATTGCCGTCTTGGAAGACCAGGGCCGCGAACTCCTCGCTCAACTTCAACGCAACTCCTCCAATAGCTCGACGCCCCCTTCGGCCAATCCGTTGGGGGCACCTAAACCGGTTGTTAAGACGCCTACGGGGCGGAAACCGGGCGGCCAGCCGGGGCATCAGGGACATCATCGCCTTCGCCTGCCGCCGGAGCGGGTCGACACGATCGTGCCCTACGTGCCGACGGTCTGCGACGACTGCAGCGCTCCCTTGTCCGCCGAGCCTGGACCCGGCGACCCCGACCCGACCTGGCATCAGGTCGCCGAACTCCGCGAATTGGCGGCCAGGATTATCGAACACCAAGGGCACGCGCGCACCTGCTCCTGCTGTGGTCGCGTCAATCGTGGTGTGATCCCGCCGGAGATCCGCGCCCACGTCATCGGACCCCGCCTGACTGCGGTGATGTCGTACTTCAGCAGCCGTCATCACGTCGGCCGACGCGGCGTGGAAGAGGTCGTCGAGACGGTCTTCGAGGTGCCGATTTCCCTGGGTTCCATCTCCGCGCTGGAAGCCGAGACGAGCGACGCCCTGGCCAGTCCTTATCAAGAGGCTGGTAAGGCGGTCCGCGAGGCCTCGGTCAAGAACAGCGACGAGACCGGCTGGAGCGAAAAGGGTCAGAATCGCTGGCTCTGGGGAGCCGCGACCGCGACGGTGGCCTTCTTCGTGATTCACCTGCGACGAAACTTCGAGGGCCTTCAAGCCCTGTTGGGCGAGACGATCAAAGGCATTGTCTGTAGCGATCGCTGGTCGGTCTACAGCAAGCTGCCGCTGGAACGGCGTCAAATCTGCTGGGCCCAATTGAAGCGCGATTTTCAGAAGCTGATCGATCGCGGAGGATCCGCTGAAGCAATGGGCCGAGCGGGTCTGGAGGTGGTCGAATGCCTGTTCGCCGACTGGTGGGCGTTCCGTCGCGGCGAACTGGACCGGCCGGGCCTGCGCGCTCGGTTGGACCCGATCGCGCGCGAACTCCAAGGCGTTTTGGAGCAGGGTTGCTCCTGCGCGGATGCAAAGGCGGCGAC
>JAYUFP010000524.1:0-1589 GCA_043738665.1 Isosphaeraceae bacterium | reverse complement strand
CTGGCCGGCGGCGGCTGCGCGGCGGTGATCCGCAACACCGTCGGCCTGGCCCAGCAAACGTACCGCACTTTACGAGACGCCTTCGTGGGCACCGGCATTACGGTCGAGTTGTTCCACGCCCGCTTCCCGTTCGGCCGCCGCATGGAGATCGAGTCGGCGGTGCTGAAGCGCTTCGGCAAGGACGGCGGCCCTGGGGATCGCAACAAAAGGGTGCTGGTGGCCACACAGGTCATTGAACAAAGCCTGGACCTCGACTTCGACGTGATGTGTACAGATGTATCGCCAGTAGACTTGGCACTTCAACGGTCTGGTCGTTTGCACCGTCACGAGCGCGGCCCGCGGCCGGACGGCGTCGCAACCCCGACGTTGTGGCTGATCCGGCCGGAGACGAAGGACGGCGTGCCGGACTTCGGGCCGAGCGAGTGGGTCTACGAACGGCACATCTTGCTACGCTCGTGGCTGATCCTGCGCGACAAGCCGAACGTTGAAGTCCCCGGCGAATTGGACGCGCTCATCGGGGCCGTGTACGACCCGGCGGCCGAGTTCGAGGGGGAGTTCGCCGCGGAGCTCGAGGCGACGCGAGAGATGATGGACGAGGCCATCGCCCGGCAGCGGGGCAAGGCGATGTCGGTAGAAGTCCCGACGGCGGACGACGAAGACCTTTTGCGGAGCCAGTACCAACAACTCGAAGAGGACGACCCCGAGTCGCACGCGCGACTTCAAGCCGCGACCCGCGACACCGAGCCGAACGCGTCGCTGATTGTCGTCTACCACGTAGGCGGTCTCGATTATTTAAAACTCGGATCGTCTCCGGTCAGGATCACCGAACAACCGACATTGCTTGTGGTCGCTGATTGGTTACAAAACGAAGTCTCGATCAGCCATCGTGGTTGCGTAAGCCACTTCGCCCACCAACACCCGCCGAAGTCGTGGGCGAAGTGCGGCGTGCTGAAGCACCACCGCGTGGTCAAAGTCGATGCCCAGGGGCTGGCGATCGGGGAGTTTCGCATGAGGGTAACGCCAGAACTCGGCGTCGAGTTTCCCGTAACCGGTTAGGAGCAGTTATTGACTTTGTTTTTTTCGGTTGACCTCCGGCATCTGCCTGAGTAGTATCATTTCGTTCCTTGTGTTTCAGGAAGGAGGTGACGTGTGGACAGAGATTTCGCGTTTCGGGTTCTTGGGCCAGCCTACGCACGCCTGGGGGTGCCACTAGACCAACTCCCGTACACGGAGGCTTTCGACTCGCTCTACTCGGAAGTCATGCACAGTTCGACAACCTTGTTGTCGAAACACGAAGTCTGGTGCCTACTGGCTAGCACTCGCAAACGGAGTTATCTGCCGCGGTTGGCCCGGTAGTGACTCGCCTGGTCCCCACCCTGTGTGGGGGTGAACCGTCCATGACTGCTCCAATGGGTCAACTTTGACCCCGTTCCCCACACTCGTGGGGGTGAGCCTGGCGACCGCCGGGTTCCTGTTGTCGTGACCATAACCGCCACTTGACCATTGCCCTTGGTGCCCCGCGCACCGAGACGGGGGACCCGCGTGCCACCTTCGTTCAACCTGATCGACGAGCCGTTCCTGCCGTGCCT
>JAYUFP010000523.1:0-5160 GCA_043738665.1 Isosphaeraceae bacterium | reverse complement strand
GAAAGCCCGACATGGAAGCGAGGGAAAGGGCACGACGAGGGACGTGTGCGTTTCCCTCGCTCGCGCCTCGCGTTCACTTCTCCGGGCGATACCCCTCGATGCCCAGCGGGATGCGGTACAGGCTGACATCGATCGTCACATACAGCGTCTTGCTCTCCGCGCCCCGCCCGAAGGCGACGTTGCTCGGGATGCCGACCGGGCTTTTCGCCCCGACCTGGGAGGGACTCGTGGCGAGGAAGGCGACTTCCTTGCCCTCGGGGTCGATGACCATGATGCCGGGCCGCTTCAGGTTGCGGACGGCCAGGTAGACGTGGCCCTTGACATCGACGCACATGCCGTCACATCCGGGGCCAGCCTTGAAATCGACGAGCGTCTTGCGCTTGCCCTTTACCAGGCCGTCCTCGTCGAGGGAGAAGGCGTAGATCTTCATCGCGCCGGGAATCGGGGCGGGCTGGCTGGGGTCGATCCGGTCGGTGCCGTTGTTGTGGTCGGCGACGTAGAGGGTTTTCTGATCGGGGCTGATGGCGACGCCGTTGGGTTTTTCGACGTCGTGCGTGATCTCGACCACCGTGCCATCGGTATCAAGCCGGTAGACCGCGCGGTATTCGAGTTCACGAGTCTCCGTCCCCAGGTAACGCGGGTCGGAAAAGTAGATCCGGCCTTTCTCGTCAATGCAGAGGTCGTTGCAGGCGTTGAAGCGCTTCCCTTGGTACCGATCGGCGAGGACAGACCGCTCACCTGTCTTTACATCCCATTTCGTCACGCAGCGGCCGCCGCCGTCAGAGCCTTCGCAGGCGATCAAGGCCCCCTGGGCGTCGAACATCAGGCCGTTGGACTTGTGGCTGTCTTTGGCGAACACCGAGGTGGTCTTCGTCGTGGGATCGAACCGCATGATCATGCCTTTGTCATCTCCGAAGGGGATTTCGGAGAAGTACATCGAGCCGTCGGGCGCCGCGGCCACGCCCTCGGTCAGACCCCCTTTGATCGGGGCCGACCGCGTGTAGAGCAATTCGAGCTTCGACTCGGACGGGACGATGTCGTCCGCCGAGACGGGATCGAACGCCGAAAATCCAACGACGACACAAACGATCGCGGAGAGGGCGAACCGTCGCATGAGAGTCTCCCGGAAGTGGTGATCAGCTGAGAATTTCCTTGACGACCCTGGCTTTGAACACGGAAGTCAGCTTCTCTTTCAAACCGTTGTGCTCGACGAACAACTCTTCATGATGCAAGCCGAGCAGGTGGAGAATCGTGGCATGCCAGTCGGGAACGCTGACCTTCCCTTCCACCGCGCTCATGCCGAACTCGTCGGTCGCGCCGAACGTCGTTCCCCCTTTGACCCCCGCGCCCGCCATCCAGCTACTGAACGCGTTCTTGTTGTGGTCGCGTCCGGCATTCGTCTCGTTCTTGTCCGCGGGAAGTTGCGCGATCGGCAGCCGTCCAAACTCGCCCCCCCAGACGACCAAGGTGCTGTCGAGCAACCCCCGCCGCTTCAGGTCTTTGAGCAACCCGGCGATCGGCAGGTCGGTACGTTCGCACGCGGACTTCAACCCCGAGGCAAGTGACGTGTGATTATCCCAGATCTGTGAATTAATGTAAAGCTGCACGAACCGGACCCCCCGTTCGACGAGCCGGCGCGCGATCAGACAGCGCCTGCCGTAAGAGTCGGTCGCGGGGCTCCCGATCCCGTAGAGCAAGAGGGTCTCCGGGCTCTCCTGCGTGATGTCGAGTGCGTCGCTGGCGGCAAGCTGCATCCGCGCGGCGAGCTGATAACTGGCGATGCGTGCCGAGAGGTTCGGCTGAGCGGGTCGCTTCGCCTGATGAATCGTGTCGAGACGGGTGAGCAAATCGCGCTCGAGTCTGTCAAATTCCGGTGACCTTTCGACATCAGGCCGGAGGTTCAGGACCGGAGAGCCCGAGGATCGGAATCTCGTCCCCTGAAAAAGCGGCGAAAGGAAGCCCGACTGCCAGTTCTCGACGCCGTTGATCGGCAGGCCGAGCGGGTCGTCAAGCACGACGTAGGCGGGCAAGTTCTGGTTTTCCGAGCCTAACGCGTAAGTCACCCAGGAGCCGATCGCGGGCCGCCCCGGACCGGTCTTGCCCGATTGGATCAGGTAGATCGCGGGTTCATGGGTGAGGTTGGTAGTGAACATCGAACGGACTAAGGCGATGTCATCCACCTGCCCCGCGAGGTGCGGCAAGGCGGTCGAGACCCACATGCCGCTTTCGCCGTGTTGGGCAAACTTGAAGGGGCTCCGCATCAGCGAACCCGCATTCTGAGCGTTCTCGACCTCCCCGGCGATCTTGTCGAACATCGACTCGCCGTGGTGGCGGTCGAGTGCGGGCTTGGGGTCGAACAGGTCCATCTGGCTGGGACCACCGTTCATGAACAGGTGGATCACCGCCTTCGCCTTGGGCTCAAAATGTGGCGCGCGGGGACGGAGGTCAAGCGGAGCGATCCCCCCTGCCCCTTCGGTCGGGTTCAGGACCGTCGAGCCGCGGAGATCCCGGCTCAGCAATGAGGCGAGCGCCGCGCCATAAAATCCGCCCGCCACGCGGTCGAAAAAACCTCTCCGACTCACCGTCGCGTCATCATCCGGAGTTGTCATTCCCGGCATCTGGTCTCTCCGAGGATCAATCGATGTAAAGGAACGATGCCGAGTTGAACAACGTATGACAGAGAGTCGTCAACGCCCGAAGGGATCGCTCGTTGTTTTTCCCTTTCTCGATCTGAGTCGCGGCCTTCAATTGAGCGAGCGATCGGACCGCGATCGAGCGTTCCTCCGCGTCCGGCATCCTTCCGAGCGCGAGGAGAAAGGTGTGATCGACCTGTCGCTCGGGGTCCTTCCCGACCGCCGAGATCACCCGTTTCGCAAACTCCCCGGACAGCTTTCGGACGAGGCCGTCATTCCAGAGGTGGAGCGCCTGGGGGGCGACGTTCGAGTCTCGCCTCGCCACGCAATTCGGGTTCATCTGGGGAACGTCGAAGACTTCGAGGAGTGTTGATACGTTCTTTCGATCCTGTCGGAGGTAGATGCTCCGTCGCCAGCCGTTGGGGCCTTCAGTCGGCGTCATCAACCCGTCGCCGCGGATGGTGAGGGTGTCGGGCGGGCCGAACGGGGTCGGGTTGAGTCGGCCGGCGACCCCGAGCATCGAATCCTGAAGGACCTCCGCCTCCATACGCTGGAGCGGACGTCGCGAGTAAAGGGTGTTGTCCGGGTCGCGAACCCGGGCCGGTTCGCTCGCGACGGAGGACTGCCTATAGGTCGCTGACGTGACCATCAGCCGGTGCAACGCCTTGAGGCTCCAGCCCTTGTTGATGAACTCGACCGCGAGCCAGTCGAGCAATTCCGGGTGAGTCGGCACCGCTCCCACCTTGCCGAAGTTATCGAGCGTGGTCACCAGACCGGTGCCGAAGTGATGTTTCCAAACCCTGTTGACGATCACGCGGGCGGTCAATGGGTGTTCGGGTCGGGTGAGCCAGCGGGCGAAGGCGAGTCGCCGCCCGGTGGACTTCGCTCCGGGCCACGGAGGCTTCACCTCAAAGGGAGTTTTCCCGTCGGTAAGCACTGAGGGAACGCCGGGGCCGACCAGCCGGGCCGGGCTCAAGAAGTCGCCGCGACGGTAGATATAAGTGGGTGAAGGCTCCCCCCTGTCCCACAAAGCGCGAATCTTCGGCTCGGCGCCCGTCTCTTTTTCGAGCGCGGCGATCTCGTCCTTCGCGACGGTCGACTGAGACTTGTCTTTTTTCTCGGCCTCGGTTTTGGCCGCCGCCTGTGATTGACGGAGCCTGGCGCGTTTCGCCTCCCAGCGTCGCCGCTCGGTCGTGGTCACGAAGCTCAGTTCGCGGTCGGTTCGTCGCCCTTTGCTGATGGTCGGCTCCCAGTTGCTGCGGAGCCAGTCATGCTCGTCGAAGGCTCCCTTGAACGTATCGAGGAGTCGATAATAGTCACGGTGAGGGATCGGATCGAACTTGTGCGTGTGACACCGGGCACATTTCAACGTCAGACCCATCACGCCAGAGCCGAGGACGTCGACCTCGTCGGCGATGATGTCGAGCCGGTCCGGGATGAAGTTTGTCTGGTTGGCCCAACTCGGGTCGGAGGCCATCCTGAGGAAGCCGGTCGCGACCAGGTTGTCTTCGAGTTCCTGCGTGATCTCGGGCGCGTGCTCGTAGTCGGCGAGTTCATCCCCGGCGAGTTGTTCGGTCAGGAATCGGTCGTAGGGTTTGTCGGCGTTTAAGGATCGGATGACGTAGTCCCGGTAGCGCCAGGCGAACGGCCGTGCGATGTCCTGCTCGCGCTTCCCTTCGGAGTCGGCGTATCCCGCCACGTCGAGCCAGTGGCGTCCCCAGCGTTCCCCGTAGCGGGGTGAGACGAGTAAACGGTCGACGAGTCGTTCGTATGCGTCGGCCGTACGATCCGTGAGCAAAGATTCAACGTCGGCGGGTTCCGGCGGCAATCCGGTCAAGTCGAGTGCGAGCCGCCGCAACAACGTCGGTCGATCGGCCTCGGGCGCGAGGGTCAAACCTTTCGCTTCAAGTTTCTCAAGGATGAACGCATCGATGGGATTCTTCGCTTGATCCGGATGGCGCGCGGTGGGCGGCGTCACGGCTCTCGGCGGTCGGAACGACCAAAAGTCTCTATCCTTGTCGCTGACGAGACGGTCCGGCTCGCGAGTCGCCACGTCAGGGGCGATCTCCACCTCGGGCGCGCCCCGGGCGATCCAGCGCGTCAGCACCTCGACCTCCGCCGGCTCGATCGGCTTGATGCTCACCTCGATCACGCGACGCAACGGAGGCATCGATCCCGAGTGGATCTTTGTGAGGATCAGACTTTTCTCGGGATGTGAGGCCACGAATGCCGGCCCCGATTTACCCCCTTTGAGCATCGAGGCTCGGGTCCGCAAGTCCAGTCCGTTTTCGCGGACCTCCCGCCCGTGGCAGACAGTGCATCGTCTCAGCAAGATCGGATAAACATCATGTTGATTGACGGCTGACGGCGTGGCCGGCGCAGGCGGGCTCGACTGCTCCGACCCCGCGCCGGCACCCGCTTCGATCCAGCCTCGCAAGATCTCGGTCTGCTCCGCGGAGAGCCTACCCTTTTTGTCGGCGGGCATCGTGCCGTCGCGGACCATCTCGTAGAGCGGGCTCTCGTCGGG
>JAYUFP010000522.1:0-15020 GCA_043738665.1 Isosphaeraceae bacterium | reverse complement strand
CTCGAAGACTCGACCCACCCTACCGGAGAGTGACGAGACACGAATTATGCGGGGGAAGTCGAGGACTTGACTCTCCCCATCTGCAAGATCGCCGAGGTGAAATTCACCAGGTCCGCTTGATCGCGGGCGATCTCCGCGAGCCGCTCGGGCTTCCCGGCACGCTGGCAAAGCTGGGAAACGCCCGGACAAAAGAGTGCCGATTCGGGAATCCCCGCGAGCGTCTCGCGGGCCACGTCGATCGCCTCATCGAGCCTTCCGATCCGTGACAACAAGCCGACCAGGACTTGCGCGGGGACGGTGTCTCCCGGGTCGACTTCCCGGTCCTTCGGTTCGAGTTTGGCCTTGAAATGGCGGATTGCCTCGTCTTGTTCTTGGCCGAGTAGAGCACGCAGATAAATGCGATGGTCTTCGTAAACATCTTCGAACGGTGGGTCGCCCTCGTAACGATGCCGTCCCGAAAGCTTTCGGCCGTAGTCCGTCAATTCGGCGGCGAGGGCAAGCGTCTGGGAGGCATCCGTCAGCGGCGCGATCCGTACGGTCGAGGACAGGTGGGAGACGTCGATGTGGTAGGCGTCGTCGATGAACAGCCACTCGCGGCCTTCGAGCAATGACGGGATCGAAGTCCCTTCGGGGGGCAAAGGCTGGCCACGCTGGGCGATCTCGGCACGGAGGCTCGACGTCAGGTGTTCATGAAGCTGCCGAACGAGCATGTCGGCGCACGCGGTCCGGGTCTTCTCATCGCGAGGAAGGTGCTCGAACGCCGTGATCGCCGAGCACGTCCCGTAGTGATTGAGGATCAGCTCGAATCCTTTGCGAGGGTGTGCCCCCTGATTGAACGCGACCTCCACGACCTGCGTGAGCCTGTCATCGTTTTCGGGCTTGTAGGACTCGATGGCCTTGATCACCGGTTCAGTCTCGCCGATCGCTCGGAAATACGGGAAGGCCCCGGCGATATCGCCGGCCTGGAGGAGTTTGCCGCCGACGGTCCGGATCGCCGCGACGTATTTCTCCTCATACGCCTCACGTTGCGCCTCGGGAATCTCCGAGAAACCTCCCACCTGCACGAGCGGAAGTCCCAGCTCAAATCGGGCTTTGAGCAACAAGGCGTCGAGCAGGGCGCGGTATTCGCCGCGGGAGTCGAGACTTTGAACGAGCAATTCGATGGCCGCGGCAGGGCCGGACTCGTCCAGGGTGTGGCCGAGGGCATCAAACGTCTCGCTGATGGGCGCGGATTCCGAGATGTCCGCCTGCTCCGGGTCGGCTGAGACCGAGGTTTCACTCATCCGACGCGTCTCCTTCATCTCGCCTCGCCACCACGACCCCATGCGGGGAATTTCTCTCTAAAGGATAACCGAAATCGGGCGGTCCGACGAGGGGTTATCTCGCGTGGTCGGTCGCATTGCAATGTCGCATGACGACACAAGAATTCATGCTCGGATGCGACCGATCGACGGAGATGAAGCATGAACAGAAAAGTACCCCACGAAGAGTTTTGTCTCGTTACAGATCTCCTCCGAGTCAATCAACGGCAGCCGCGGATGGCATCTCCTCTCTTGCCTGCCACCGTTTTGCTACGATGACCGCCTGCGAGGTCAATTTCGGCTCCGCGGCTTTTGCACGAATTGACCGGCGTGGTCCCGGTAGTCTTTAGGCGTCTTGCTGTCAAGGTATTTGCGAATCGCGTCAAAGTACAGGCGGGCCGTGGCGTGGTCGTGCCGGTAGAGTCGCACCATGGCGCGGATGCACGCCGTGTGTTCGCTGAACCCGCACATGAGGCGCTGGATGTCGGCCTTGGCGGCCAATTTCTCGGCACTCGTTCCTTTGTTCAGATCGCCGAGGGCCTTCTCGAGCTCGCGAAGCCTTTCGGCCCGCCCCCAGAGCAGTTCGACTCGACTGTTCAGTTGGTAGAACGCGATGATCACGACCGCCCGACGGTTCCGAAGGACGTGGCTTCGGTCGGCCTCCATGAGTAGAGGGTCGCGTTCGGGAGGTTCCGCCGCGAGCCCGCGGAAGCGGATCACGTCTTCCGGATCCTCGTCCGTTGTGCCGAGAGGATAGATCAATAACGGTTGCTCAATCGCGTCGGCCCTCGGGCAGGGCTCATGGCCCGGCCCGATGCGCGTCCCCAGTATCGGGAAGTAGTTGCTCTTGTGTCCGGAATTGCAGGTCGGGCAGGCGGTGCAGTAATTCAGAAGGTGAAAGGCGAGCCAGTAGTACCCGGGGTCGGCACTGTCGCCGGTCGCGAAGCCGATCCGTTTGGGGGTAGGCCATTTCTTCACGGGGTTCTTGGGACGGAAATGGTCGACGTCGGTCTCCCCCGGCCCGCCCTTACTGGACGCGGCGGCCAGTTTCCGCTCGCAGTACGCGCATTTATCATTCTGCAATTCCATGAACAAATATTTGATCGATGACCACGAAAGCGACAGGGGTTTTGCAACGAGGCTCTTGCGTGCAGCGCTGAGCCGGTTCCATTTTTCGAGGTCGAGATATTCTCCGATCGCGATGAGCTGAGCCGTGCGGTCGTCGGCTTTTTTCTGCCAGTCCTTCACGTCTTTGCGGACTTCCGGGTCGAGGTGCCCGGCCTCGTCGGCGAGGATGGCGTCACGAATTGTCTGGGTCGAGAACGGTTTCCCGCGGATCGTGGCGTAGCGAATCATGGGGGGTGGTCGCTGAAAAAGTCGTCTTATCGCTTCGCCGGGTTCTCTCCGGCGAGTTCTTTCAGGAATTCGAGTGCGGAGTCGGCGTCACCGTCGTCGATCGCCCCTTCGAGGAGTTCCTGGAGCTTCTTCTCCGACTCGTCGGAACGCGGCGTCGTGAAGCTGAAGTAGCGGCTGCTGAGGATCTGGTCGACGCTCAAGCCGTGGAGCCGCTCGGCGAACTCGTGAACCTGATTCTTGCCGATCACGCGAACATTCGCCGCATGGACCGACCCCGCCACGAGCGGACTGTGGGTCGAGAGGATGAACTGGAGATTCTTGAATGTCTTCGCGAGTCGCGGGACCACGACACGTTGCCATTTCGGGTGCAAGTGCATCTCGATATCATCGACCATGACCACGCCGGTCATGTCGGTCAGGGACCGCTTCGGCGGGCAACATTCGTGGAGGTGGCAGAGGATGTCGCCGAGCAGCCCGACGTACGACCGGTAGCCGTCGGAAAGGGCGGGAAACGGCAGCTCAACGCCGTTGTGCGAGAACAGCGGTTGCTTATCCGGACGGAACCTTCCGGTGAATTTCGTGCCGACGGGGAGCGTCTGATTCAGGAGTTTCACCACCTCGGCGAATCGGGCTTTCCTCTTGATTTGCGGAAGCCAGCCCGCGAGCGGAGAGAGAGTGATTCCCTCCTCGAAAAGTCCGGCGGTTCGAAGGTAGCGCCGACCCCGCGACTTGTCCGCCCCCGGAGGCGTTCGACTCGGATCCTCGGCGCGGCGGCCGGCCCCATAACCGAGGAGAAAGTAGCTCGAGGAGAAGTCCTCATAATAACGATCCAACGCCGCGAGGAATTGAGCCGCCGTCGGCTCCCTCGCCTTGTTATAGACGAACGAGTGAGTCTTCCCTTCACGCATGCGGTTGAGCAATCCAGGCAAGTCTTGACGACTTCGATAGTCGGGCGCGGACGTGAATTGAACGACGTCGTAGTCGTTCCTGCGGATCACGTCGATCCGGTTCTGAAGGAGGTCCGGCAATTCATTGAACGGAATTGCATGGCCCAGATCAAATTCCCGAGTTTCGCTCTCGTCGAGAACGCCTTTCAGCAGAATTTGACCCGTCTCGATCGGCTTCGATCCCGCCTTCGCGCGGCGCACCAGATAGTACGGTCGAAACCCCGATTCATTGATCACGGGCGCAAGTACACCGAGCGCGACCGCCCGCAGGATGCTCGTCTTCCCCGATCCGTTGACGCCGACAAGCAAGGTGACGTTATTCAGCGCCCCTTTCGGCAGGTCAAGAGTCGCTTCGGCGTCGGGATGGACGAACGTCGTCTCCGCCTGGCGATAACAGCGGAAGTTCTTCAGAGATAATGAGCTGATGTACATGAAATCCCCGACGACGGTCCTGTCCGGTTCGAACCGTTGCTCACCGAATTCTACTGCGCCGCCGCCAAACTCCGAAGGGTTTTCGCCGGGACTGCCGGAGAATGTACGGACCGCCGGATCGGGCTCATTTCAACGCCCGCCCCTTGAGTCCCTTCCCATCCGTCTCCAGAATCTGAAAATGATGGATTCCGGGCGTTTTCGCGTCGCGATAGGTCCAGACGATTTTCTTGTCCGGGGTCACCTCGGTGAGCTTGACCTCATCCCCTTGGGCGTGGTGGCTGGTGATGACGGTGTTGCCGTTGGGAAGGCGCTGAACTCCGCAGGCGTCGTTGATCGGTTTTCCGGGCAGGTCGTCGTTGCTCACCTGCCAGACCGTCTTGCCCTGGGCGTCGACCTCGATCACGAGGTTCCCGAGCGTGCAGCCGATCAACGTGTTCCCGTTGTCGAGCCGGATCGCCGTGAACGGCATATGCGGGGTCCTCACTTCCCAGACGACCTCGCCTTTTGGAGTGTACTCACGCACCACCCGGTCGAGAAGCTGAGGGACGAGGAAATTGCCGTTCGGTAACGCGCGGGCCATCCGGGTCTGGAGGTGATGGTCTTTTGTCTGGGCATTGAGCGGGACCTCGAGCACGACGCTCCCCTTGGGGTCAATGACAAGCAGCCGCGGCTTGTCGCCGGCTTCGCTCAAGAGGATGTGGCCATTGTCGAGCTTCTGGACGGTGTTGACCTCGGACTGGGTTCCCTTGAACTCGAAGACCTTTTCGCCCGCCGGAGTTACCTCGATTACTGCGCCGCCGGGATACGCTTTGCTTTTGGTGAGAGCGAGCAAGACGTTCTTACCGGGAAGAACCCAACCGTCCCGTGACGATTGCGGGTAGCTCCAACGAACCTCGCCCTCGCCGTCGCGGATATAGGTCGCGCTTCCGGTCGCGAGAAAGGCGTGGGTCATTTTCCGCGCCGGCGATTCATTCTGGGCGGTCGCGGACGGTTGAATCGTTCCGCAGACGAGAGCGGCGAGGAGGAATGTATTCCGGAGCGCGGTCATGAACGTTGTCCTTCGCGGGGTTGTTGCCATGGTGGCGATCATAACGGCTTCGCCATGGCCAAGGGAGCGATGACCGATGTCCAGGTCAGGAATTCGTCCGTAACGGCCATCCGTGTCAGGTCGCCCGCCCCGAGACAGCCGTGCCGGGGGGTTGGAGAATTGCAAGAATCCGTCAGACCCTTGACTGGATAACCAACATGGAATATAGTGAATCAAGGATTCGCGAAGGAAGACGCTTACGCGCGGAGCGGCTTCGCAACTTGTCCCGGAGAGGGTCCGATCGCCGACGACTCGCGCCGAGGGAGTGGATCATGAACGTGCCGAGTATCACGCCCGGGGAGCTCGAGGAATTGCGGCGGAACGGGTGTCCCGTCGATTTGATCGACGTGCGGACCCCGGTCGAGTATCGGGAGGTGCATGCGGCGCACGCCCGACCGGTGCCGCTCGACCGCCTCGATCCCGTCGCGTTCATGGCCTCCCGAAGCGGCTCCAAGGACGCCCAATTGTACACAATTTGCCGTTCAGGAAGCCGCGGGTGCAAGGCGGCGGAGAAATTCATCGCGGCGGGTTACACGAATGTGGTCAACGTCGAGGGAGGTACCTTGGCCTGGGAAGAGGCGGGGTTACCTGTGGTGCGCGGCAAGAAAGCGATGTCCCTGGAGCGGCAGGTGCGAATCGCCGCGGGTTCTCTGGTGGTGATCGGCACGGCGTTGGGGGCGTTTGTGCAGCCGGTGTTCCTCGGCCTCGCGGCTTTCGTCGGGGCGGGGCTGGTGTTTGCCGGGATCACTGACACCTGCGGGATGGGGATGTTACTGGCACGGATGCCCTGGAACCGGACTGGTGAGGCGGAAGCCCGCTGCGTCACGGACGAGGTTCGATCATGAAACTCGTCATCGTGGGAGGAGTGGCCGGCGGAGCCTCGGCCGCCGCACGGGCCAGGCGCCTTTCCGAAGACGCCGAGATCGTTCTGTTTGAACGTGGCCCTGACGTCTCGTTCGCCAACTGTGGTCTGCCTTACTACATCGGCGGCGCGATTGCCGAACGGGAAAAACTCCTTGTCTCGACTCCGGAACGCTTGCGTTCCCGCTTCAAGCTGGACGTCCGGACTCGCAGCTCGGTGGAGGCCGTCGACCGACGTGCGAAGACTGTCCGGGTCCGCGATCTCGCGGACGGGCGCGAGTACGATGAGCCGTACGATAAGCTGATCCTCGCCCCGGGCGCCTCACCGTTGAAGCCGCCGATCCCCGGCATCGACCTCCCCGGAATCTTCACGCTGAGGAATCTTCAGGACGTCGATCGTATCAAGGAGAGCTTGAACCACTTGGTGGAGAAAGTCGTGATCGTCGGGGCCGGGTTCATCGGGCTGGAACTGGCCGAGAACTTCGTGCTCGCCGGCGTGGCCACCACGGTCGTTGAGTTGCAAGACCAAGTGCTTCCGCCGTTCGACAAGGAGATGACAACGCCCCTTGCCGAATGCCTGTCGGAACACGGCGTCGAGGTTTTCCCGGAAGACTCCGCCGAGGCTTTCGTCGCGAGAGGAACGGGCCTCGAAGTTCAACTCAAGTCGGGGCGACGTCTGAGTGCGGGGCTGGTGATCTTGGGAGTAGGAGTTCGACCCGAGAACGGCCTGGCGGTCGCGGCTGGGCTCGGAGTCGGGCCTCGCGGCGGTATCCGGGTGAACTCGCATTTGCAAACGGAAGACCCGGACATCTATGCGGTCGGGGACGCGATCGAGGTCGAGGACTTCGTCCTCGGCGGACCGACTCAGGTTCCTCTGGCGGGTCCCGCGAACCGTCAAGGGCGAATCGCCGCCGACCACATTTTCGGGCGGGAGGCGTGTTATCGCGGCACCCAGGGGACGGCCGTCGTGGGACTCTTCGGCCGTACCGCGGCGATGACGGGCGCCTCGGAAAAGACCTTATGGCGTGCCAAGCGAGATTACCGAAAGGTCTACATTCATCCCGCGCACCACGCCGGATACTACCCGGGCGCGGAACAGATGAGTCTGAAGCTTCTCTTCGCACCCGATGACGGCCGCGTGCTCGGTGCTCAGGCCGTGGGGGGTGCCGGTGTCGATAAGCGAATCGACATCCTCGCCATGGCGATCCAGGCGAAGATGACGGTCTACGACCTCGAAGAAGCGGAGTTGGCCTACGCGCCTCAGTACGGTTCCGCGAAGGACCCGATTAACATGGCGGGCTTTGTTGCGGCGGGCTTGCTCCGCGGAGATCACCCGCAGATCGACGTGGAAGCGATCCTCGACGCGCCGCCCGGCCGCAGGCCGTTCCTTATCGACGTGCGTTCGCCCGCGGAGTTCGCACTCGGAAGCATGCCTGACGCCGTGAACATTCCTGTGGACGAGCTACGCGAGCGCCTTGGCGAGGTTCCAAAGGACCGAGAAGTCGCCGCATACTGCCAGGTCGGGCAGCGGGGCTATCTGGCGACGCGCATCCTGCTCCAGGCCGGGTTCCGGGCGGCCAACGTCGGCGGCGGGTACAAGACCTATCGACTCCACCGCCCCGAACCCGCCAGGAACAGTTGACCTCGCTGAAAGGATCTCCGGGATCGTTTCGGGACTGAGGAAATGAAGGATGGCGGATAATGGAGACCAATGAAACGCGAGGTTTTCCTCGAAAGCGTTTCGTGATCGGTTCGTCCCATCTTCTATCCGTCATTTTCGATTTCTGACGGCGCCGAAAACGTTCCTCACCGCTCCATCTCTCGGAAGCTCCAGGAGAGCCCGTTTTCGCGCTCAGTTTTTGGGACGTGTCATGCCTGATCGAACTCGAACCTTGAGGTTGACGTGTGACAGTTCACTCGGTTGAGGCTTGAATCACGGCGGGCGATCCCTGGAGAAACGTTTCGTCGGGACCGAGCTTTGTGAGGTGGCTTTCTTGCGCTCAGGGAGGACGAGGCGGGGTCACTCCCGAGTCAATCGAAGACCCGGCTCAATCGTTCCCGATGGCTTTCCGGATGGCCTCCCGCACTCCCGCCGGGCGGATCGGGAACACATCCAGCGCCGTCCGATCCCGGACCACCATCGAGTTCTTCAGCCCTTCGATCAAGTGCCTACCGACGACGAAGTTGGTGGGAGTGACCAGGGCCAGCCACAACCCCGACAGCCAAGGCGTCAGCACCGGCACCGAGATCAGCCGACGCCGCAGTCCTCGTTGTCGGGCGTACTCCCGGATCAGGTCGCCGTAGGTTGAGACATCGGGGCAGCCGATCTCGAAGATGCGGCTCCCGTCCGCGGGCAGGTTCCTCGCCGCCAACAGATAGCTCAACACATCGTCCACGGCGATCGGCTGTGTGGGCGTCGTAAGCCAGCGGGGGCAGAGCATCACGGGCAGTCGGTCGGTCAGTGACTTCATCAACTCGAACGAGAGGCTGCCCGCCCCGATCACCATCGACGCCCGGAACTCGACGGTCTCCACCCCGGAATCCCGGAGGATCTGACCGACTTCGTGGCGACTTCGGAGGTGCGGGGAAAGTTTCGGGTCGGCATCGTCACCGAGACCGCCAAGATAGATGATGCGTCGAACGCCGGCCTCCTTCGCGGCCGAGGCGAGGTTCAACGCCGCCGACCGATCTTCCCGCTCGAAATCTTTCGACCCCGACATCAGGTGGACGAGGTAATAGGCGGTGTGAACGCCTTGCAACGCCTCGGCCAATGACGTGGGGTCGAGAACGTCCCCCTTTACGACCTCGGAGTTCGCATCCAGCTTGGCTCGGAGCTTGTCGGGATTTCGTGCCAGACAACGGAGGGCCGCGCCCATCCCTTCCAGCAAGGGAATCAGCCTTCCGCCGACGTACCCACTGCCGCCGGTGAGGAGAACGATCGGCTTGTCGGCGACCCCGGATGTCGGCATTGCTGACACACCTCATCTGTTACGGTTCGGAAAAATGACCGGCGGATGCGTATTATGTCTCGGTGACCCGGGTGAAGAACAGATGATGACCGATCGAGGGGCGGATCATGGTGTTGTTGCGACGACCTTCGACGGTGTTAGTCCGAGAGTTTCTGGCATCGCAATCGAAACTTGCCTTCACCTATTCGGCGGTCGGGGCGACGGCCATTCAGCCTCCTTCAGGTTATGTGGTCGATCACACGCGGATCAAGCTGGGAGAGGGCGAAGAGGTTTTCACGAAGGCCAAGGCCGCCTTGAGGCGGTGGGAACAGTTCCGCTTGGGATGGGTGGCGGCGTGGCCTCTCGAGACGCCGATACATCCCGGCGAGGTCGTGGCGATCGTTGCCCGGCGGGTCGGCTTATGGTGGCTCAACGCCTGCCGGATCGTTTATGTCGAGGATGAGCCCGGCCCGATCAGTCGGTACGGATTCGCCTACGGGACGCTCCCCGATCACGCCGGGACGGGAGAGGAACGTTTTCTTGTCGAATGGGACCATGCGTCGGGGGAAATCTGGTACGACATCCTGGCGTTCTCCCGCCCGCAAAAATTTCTGACACGTCTGGGGTATCGGTATATGCGACGCCTTCAAAAGAAGTTCGGAAAGGAATCGTCCGCGGCCATGTTAAGGGCGGTAGGGAATGAAACCGGAGAAGCCGGATTCACGTTTCGGTAAGACTGTAAATCCGTCATCGACGTGAATGTTATCCGTGGGGAACACCAGGCCGGGCCGCTGTGTTGAAAGTCGCTGAGAATGGTCCGCCGACGCAGGTCGGTCGAGGTTGGTGACACCATGGAAGAAGCTCCCGAATCACGGACGCATCGTTCGACCGTGAGTTCTGGATGGCGGCGGAGAATGCTTTCCAGACGGGGTCCGCCGGACTGTCACGACGATCCAAAACCCCCGATTTGAGAAGATCAGGGCTGACTTCCGTGATCCGGTATGTTGCCTCACTTCGCGTTGCGCGAATAGCGGTAGTAGACTTCGAGCATCAGAGTCGCGAGCGCCGTGCTGTAGATCCGCCCGCCGTCGGAACCGCCGTGCGTGGACGCCGGGTCCCAGCTTCCCCGATCACAGCCCGGGCCGCGGGACTGGATGGCGACCACGGGGTCGCGGATCTCGGCGTTCCAGCGGTCCCAATTCTCGCCCCCTGTTTGATGCATGGCGAGCGTGGCGTTGTAGAGGGTGTAGAACTCGGGTCGGTGATTACGGATCTGCCGGCCGTACGCCGCCGCCTGGTCGGCCAGGAGCGGCGCGGCCTTGATGACCAATGGGGCGTTGTGATCCTTAAGCAGGAGCAAGTGTACGAGCATTCCCACGGCCGTGAGTGCGTTCGAATTCACGTTCGACGGCCCGGTGTAGCCGGTGCGACCATCGGCCGACTCGCACTTGGCGAAGAAGTCTCGGACCCGAGGCACGGTGCTCGGGTCGACCGGCAGGCCGGCTTCGATCGCCGATTTCAACGCGAGCATGGCCCAGCCCGAGACGGACGTGTCACTTCCCTCGCTCGTATTCATCGAATAGCGCCAACCGCCGTCGTCGTGCTGCACGGTTTCGATGAACCCGACGGCCCTGCCGGCCGCGTCGCGGAGCGACTCGACGGGTTTCCGACGCGTGGCCTTGCGAATCGCGCAAGCCTCGGCCAAAGCAAAGGTTGCGATGGCGTGTTCATACATGAATGTGCGAGAGTAACTCCCCCGTCCGCCCGTGTCCGAACCCGCGCCGACAAGCGCCCCGTCGGGCTTTTGGTTCTGTGCGAGCCATTCGAGGCCGCGGCGGGTGTTGGAAGAATACGTGTTGTCGTTGAAGTCGTAATGTCCGGCCGCCTGGAGTGCCAGGAGCGCCAAACCGGTTTGGGCCGTGATGTGGTTGTTGCCAGGGAGCCCACATGCGGACTCCTCCTCGCACATCGAGGACGGGTGCGAGCCCTTGGGACCGAGGCAGGCGTTCGACCACGAACCGTCGCCGGCCTGGTGGCGGGCCATCCAGGCCAGCGACGCGCCGACGGCCGCTTCGGTCTGGGCGGTGCCGCCGAACTCGAGGATCCGCGCCGCCTTCTTCGGGTCCGTCCTCAACTCATAGATTGAGCCGCTGAGCAAGTTGTCAGCTTCTCCGCCCTCCTGGACGGGAGACCACAACCCGACCAGATAAACCAGGCCCAACGCAAGGGTCAGCCCCAGCGCCAGGCTCACGTCGATTAGGCGGGTCCGAATGGTCGACGATAGGGTCATGGGCTAACCTTCTTATTGGCAACGACACGGGGAAGACCGGATCTCAAGACTTCACCGAAACACCGCTGTGGTTTACCTCAATCGGGCCATGAGCGCGCGTCCTCGGAATCAACGCTAAGAGTCTGTCCCGGAAGTTTCCCGGAGGAAAACGATGGCGGATGACCGATGGCCGATGACCGATGCGAGAAAACCGGCGGGAAAACGCCGCATTCGCTCTTTCCGATCCGTCATCAGCCATTTCCTAGCCAATTCCTTTCCGGACGGACTCTAAGACTAAGAAAGACTCAGCGTGAAACGTCGAGCGCGGTTGATAACCGCCCCGAGAGTTTTCTCAACTCGCGGTCGGCTTCTCGGAGCTGGATCTCGAACTCACCGATGGTCCCTTGCGGGTCGTCGCTCATCGATTTGAGCCGGTCGAGCAGACGGCGAAGGTCTTCGATGTCGCGGCGCACAGTCGGGTCGGTGGTGGCTTCCCCCAGGATCAATTCGAGCGCCGAGGAGTAATCCTGCCGGGCCTTGCCGTGGTAAGACGCCGCGATCGCCTTGCATTCCCTGTAATTCTCCTTGAGTTGGTCGGGAATGTTGTCTTTGTCCGTCTTGGCCTTTGCCATCGCGACCAGGCCGGCGGAGGCGTCGGCGAAGTACCCCGCGGATTTTTCGAGGACTATGAAGATCGACCGTGTGTTGTGACGTCTTTCGACCTGGAGCCGCTGGGCGGGGGTGATGTCGGAGACTTCGTCCAGCGCGGCGGTGAGGGCATCGACTGGGATGCAGTAGCTGTGTCCTTCTTCCTTGAGCGCCTTGAGCGTGACGACCCCGATGACCTTGCCGCGGGAATCGAGCACCGGCCCCCCCGAGTTACCCGGATTCACCGACGCTCCCAGTTGATACCAGCGCTGGCCGCGGAACGTGGCTTCAGTGCTCAGGACGCCGCGAGTGATCGCGTTTTCGAGCGAGACCGCGCCACCGAGCCCCCCCGGGTTGCCGATGATGGTGATGTCTTCGCCGCGCTGAAACGCATAAGGTCGGGCCACCTCGATGGGTGGAAGGTCGGATTCGACCTTCATGAGGGCGAGGTCTCGCGCCGGGTTGACGTAGAGGAGCCGGACGGCGAACGGCCCTTGGTCTCGGCCCGCGGCCGAGGAGAATCGCGCGGTCACGTTGGCGACGAGCTCGCCACTGAGGACATGTTCATTGGTAGCCACGATGCCGGGCGCGACCAGGAAGCCGGTGCCGCTACCGAACTTGCCCTGAACTTTCGCGACTGAGGCCTCGTTCTTGGAGACGATCTCGCGAGTCGACCGCGGGCCGTCGGAAACCGGCTGGACCGCGGCGACGGGCGGGGGCTTGACATTCACCTCGGCCGCGGAAGGCGTGCCGGGGCGGGTTACGATAATGATCAGCAGACCGCCGAGGACGGTTCCGCCTCCGACCGCGCCGAGGAGCGTCCAGGGGATTCGTCGAGAGGGTCCGGGAGCGGCGGGGTGCGAAGGCGTCGCGGTCGATGGCGGCACGGCGGCGGCGAACGGCGTTGCCGCCGAGCGAGCCGCGGCAGGAAAAGGACGAGCATTGGCCGGCGTCCTCTCGACGGCGGCTTGCGGCCGCGGTACGAGCGGGCGGGTCGGCTGGAGCGGCGGAGCCTGTGGTCGCGGCGTGGCGGCGGCCGCCGGTCGGGTCGCTCCCGCGGCCGGGCGTTGCGGCTCGACCGTTCGGCCGCATCGCGGGCAGGACGACGTCAGGCTCGCATGAGCCTCATCCCGCTTCAGAACGTGTCCGCACGCACAGAGAATCATCCGCGGCATCGCCGGCTCCTTCGCCTCTACGAACGACCTTTAGTCGACTCGACTCAAGACCGCCGCGGCCCCGCGTCCGGGTCCGTCCGAGGACATCCGCCCCAGTGCCGCCATGAAAACGAGGATCAAAAGACCGAGCAGCCCCACGATCCCCAACACCATCCCTGCCAGACCCAGCGAGAACCCGCGACGCGCACCCCCGTCGCGATTGGCCCGGACCATGCCGATAGGCCCGAGAATCACGGCGAGCAACGAACTGAGCCCCCAGATCATGAGCAAGCCGGTGAAGATCACGAGCAAGAAATCGCGATTCTGCCGTGCCTCTAAAAGGAAAGCGGAGGTGAGGAACGCCATTGCCCCGGATAGCAATCCCGTGACTCCCAGGACAAAGCCCGCGATCGCCGTGATGTTGAAGCCCTGACCCTTCGCCGCGACAGGCGTCGGGACCGCTGATGTCGCCGCCGACCCGAGCGCGGGGACGTCGCGCGCGGGGAGCCAGTCGGTCATCCCGGAATTCCAGACGAAAGTCTCGGCGCGGAGAACCCCCGCGCGACTCAAGCGAATCATTTCCGAGAGAGACACCGGACCCGTCTGCCCGGACTCGCTGACGTAGAACCAGACCGCCGCGTCGTCCGCGACGGGGTCATCGCCGTGGCCCCCAGGCTGTCCGGACGCCCCCGGTGATCCCGTCGTCTCTTGGCGGGGGGCCGGGGGTGGGAAGAGTTCGGGCAACGATCCGGCCGGGATCCAGTTCCGGCGGTCGCGTGAGAGCTCGTCGAACTTCGCCACTCTCCCCTGGTTCTTGAGGACTTCGAGCTGGGCAAGCTGAAACGGGCCCAGCACTCGGCCCCGGCTCCTGAAGTACCAGCCCAGGTCCGCGTCGTTCATCGGTCGTTCCTTTGGATATTGTCGGGCGCCGCGGAGCGGATGAAGACGAGCCGGCCTTCGGTCGCCAACGACGGGTCATCGGCGACCAGGTCGCCTGCGCCGTTCGCCACATGCCCCAGCGTTTTCCAGGCCCCGTTGCCGCGTTCGGGTGCGGCGACGAAGAGTTGCACGTCTTCGGACCTGACGTTCGGGTCGATGAACCGCACTGAGAACCCCGGCACCTTACGGCTGACCCAGCCGACCGGATGATACGTCTCTCGCACCGATTTGAGCAGCCGAACGTCGGCCTCACGCGCCGCTTTCGCGACCCGGTCCCAGGGCGGGAGCTTCTTGATCATGGCGTCGGCCTCGGTCCGTTTCTCGTCGACCTTGGCGTCAGGATCGAGCCAGTGGACGGTCCGGAAGGCCGAAGCGCGGGCCAAAACGGTGAGTGTCGGTCCGAGCGCCTCTTTGAGGGCCTGGCTTCCCTCCGTCGCCGTCTTGAGCATCTCGTTCAGGAGGATCAGCTTGCAGATCGGGTCCATGTCGGGGTCGTCGGACGCCCTGCGGGCGGCCTCGATCATCGTTGCGTCCCACACGGACAGGGAACGTTCCTCGCCGAGCTTCGAATTGAGCCAGAGCACGAGCTTGCTCTGCGGTGCGAGGCTCCGAGGGCCGACGAGGAAGGCGTCGGCGAGTGTGAGGTTCTTCGTTCTGCCGTCGGTGTCGAGCAGACAAAGGAGCTGAATGGTCTGAGTCGGCCGGGGCTTCATCTGGGAGTAATACCGCAATGTCCCCACCTTGTCCGCCGAACCGTTCTTGTAGCGGACCATGTAAAGGTTATACATGGATGGGCCGCTGAGATTTCTTTTCAGCGTCGCGGTGAGGCCGCCTCCGGGTTCGTCACGGTCGGCGATCGGTTTCAGGTAACTCATGTAGCGCCTGACGGCGCTCGGGTCGGGGCAGCGTGAGTATTCGTCCAGGAACCGTTTGCAGTTCGCCAACCTCGCGCGGGCGGTCAGCGGGTCGAGCGGGGCCGTTTTCGCGGCCCACTCGTCGGCCCATACCGACCATCGAAGGGCGGACTCCCAGGTCGACCGTTCGGGGTCCGCGAGAAGCTTCCCGATGTCGGCCCCCT
>JAYUFP010000521.1:0-15030 GCA_043738665.1 Isosphaeraceae bacterium | reverse complement strand
ACACAATCCATCTGAAGATTGCCTTCGGTCGCGGAATACAGTCGGAAGAATCTTGAGACGATCGCCCTCGCCCCGGCTTTGCGGGGAGAGGGTGAGGGGTGAGGGGTCTGGGAATGACCCGCCGACTCGTCCGAAGTGTCGAGCGCAACCCTGTCCCCTCACCCCTCTCTCTCCCCGCAAAGCCGGGGCGAGGGCGATCGTCTCAAGATTCTTCCGACTGTATTCCGCGACCGAAGGCAATCTTCAGATGGATTGTGTGGCGACCACGGCTTGCAAACGGCCGGAACCGGATCGCGCGCGACAAAAACTCGCCGATCGACACCGACCCTTCCGCATCGTCAACGTCAACTTTTCACCAGCCCAGTCAGAGTCTGTCCGGCAAGGAATTGGCTAGGAAATGGCTGATGACGGATGGCTGATGACGGATCGGAAAGAGCGAATGCGGCGCTTTCCCGCCGGCTTTCTCGCATCGGTCATCGGCCATTTGTCATCCGCCATCGTTTTTCTCCGGGAAACTTCCCGGACAGACACTGAGACGATCGCCCTCCCGTAATGTCTCAATTCGATCACGGATTCCGGAACGGGAAATCTCGGGAGTGATTACAGGTCTCATTTTCGGCTCGGGTCAGATCCCGCCGAGCACCCGGGCGCGGCCGACCCGCGAGATCGCCAGCATGAAGGCCGCGGTTCGGAGGGTCACGCCCTTTTTTTGCGACATCTCGTAGACGTGATGGAAACCATCGACGAGGCGCTTTTCTTCCTCGCGCTGGATCTGATCGAGCTGCCATCGGAAATGTTGAAGATTCTGGACCCATTCGAAGTAGCTGACGATCACGCCTCCCGCGTTGGCGAGGATGTCGGGGATGACAGGGATTCCGCGGCGATCGAAGACTTCGTCGGCGGAAGGCCAGGTCGGGCTGTTCGCCGCCTCAATGATCATCTTCGCCTGCACCGCTTCGGCGAGCGTGGCGTCGAATACCCCTCCGAGCGCCGCGGGGATTAGGACGTCCACGGGCGTCGTCAGAAGTTGCTCGTTTGTCGCCGCGTCGCCCCCGTTGAAGCCGACGACCTTTCTCTGGGCGGCGACGTGCTTGTCGAGGGCCTGGACGTCAATTCCCGCGGGATTGACAACAGCCCCGTAGGCGTCGGAGACGGCGACAATTTTTCCGCCCAACTCGTACAAAAATCGCGCCGCATTGCTTCCGACGTTTCCGTAACCTTGGATCGAAAAAGTGGTTCCGGCAATTTTCTTGTTCAACTTCGCGAGCGCCTCACGGGCGATGATGGCGACTCCGTACCCGGTCGCGGCCTCACGCCCGGCGGAACCGTGCAATTCGACGGGCTTACCCGTGACGCACGCAGGCTGGAAGCCGTGAAACTTGGTGTATTCGTTCATGATCCAGGCCATGACCTGGGCGTCGGTACCGACGTCGGGGGCGGGTATGTCCTTGTCAGGGCCGATGAAGTCGTGGATTTGCTGGACAAACCGTCGCGTGATCCGCTCCAACTCTTCGCGCGAGAGCTTGCCCGGGTCGCAGTTCATGCCGCCTTTGCCGCCTCCAAAGGGGATGTCGACGACGGCGGTCTTCCAGGTCATTAGGCTCGCGAGCGACCGGGCCTCGTCTTGATCGACGTGGGGGTGGAAACGAAGTCCCCCTTTATAAGGACCGCGGGCGTTATCGTGCTGGACGCGATAGCCGATAAAGTTGCCGATCTTCCCCGAATCCATCTGGACGGCGACCTCGACGCGCAACTCCCGCTCGGGAGTGATCATCAGCGTGCGCATGTTGTCCGTGAGGTCAAGTCTCTTGGCCGCCCGGTCAAAATAAAAGTTCGTCGCCTCGAAGGCTTGCATCGTGTCGACAGTCCGGAGTTAATTGGGGAAGACGAAGCCCGTGACAAGCCCAGATCGTAACGTCACGAGGACGCCGCCCGCAATGGGGCGAGACGCGCCCGCTTCGCCACAACGATGAGGCTCTTCGAAAACGATGTCACGTCCCTGGATTCTCTCCGAACTGAACTACGGCCAGGTCAAGTCCCTGCCCCCTCCCGACGTCGCCGTCCTCCCGCTCGGTGCCACCGAGCCTCATAACCTCCACCTGCCTTACGGGACCGACACCTATCAGGTCGAGGTGATCGGCGAACGCGCATGCGAACGCGCCCACCAGGCCGGCGCCAGGGTCGTCATGCTTCCCCCCCTGCCTTACGGCACCGAGACCAACCAGATGCGGTTCCCGCTGGCGATGAACCTCAATCCATCCACGGTCGCACGCGTGATTACCGACCTGGTTCAGTCCCTGGAGATCCATGGGATTTTTAAGTGTGTGCTTCTCAATGGGCACGGCGGGAACGATTTGAAGTGGCTACTCAGGGAACTCCACCTTGCGACGAAGGTTCATTTATTCTTGTGCAATTGGTATAAAGTCGCCTCCGACCATCACAAGTCAATCTATGAAGACGCAGGGGATCACGCGGGGGAGCTCGAGACCAGCATGGGGCTCGCCCACTTTCCGACCCTGGTGAAGATGGAACAGGCGGACCCCGGTACCATGTCGTTGACGCGGTTCGAGGCGGTCAACAAAGGGTGGGTCGAGATCACCCGCCCCTGGCACTTGCTCACGACGAACTCCGGGGCCGGCGACCCGCGGCCCGCGACGGCCGAACAAGGACAAAAGCTTACCGAGGTGGTGGTCGCGAGAGTCTCCGCCTTCCTCGTCGATCTCGCGGCCAGCCCCATCGCGGACGCCTTCCCCTACTGAAATCGATAAGCGTGAAACGGTTGCTCAACAGAATGGGAGGACGGCGAATTCGCCCCGCGACTTCGTCGATTTCGGTCATGAGATCATCAAGTCACAAGGGCGATTTCATTGCGTTCTTGAACTGTCTTGTGTTCATTTGCGGTTGTGGCGGCAGAGAGCCCGCGCCTCCAAAAGTGGTCGTGAACACGCAAGACTATCACCTGGTGGGGATCGTCCGGCAGGTCGACGCCAAGACCGGACTCGTGACGATTCGTCACGAGGAGATTCCGGGATTCATGGCCGCGATGACGATGCCGTTCACCGTGAAAGACCTGGAATCGCTCGACGACGTCCGTCCCGGAGACGAGGTCGAAGGCGTTCTCAAGGTCGAATACGAGGGAAAGGAAGTTAAGGACTACCGGTTGACGAACTTAGTGGTGTCCAGGCCCGCGGTTGGGCCGGGGCTCACGCTCCGTTTCGGCCCGGAGGGTTCAGCGCTGAAGGCGACCCCCAAGGTTCTTCAACCCGGAGATCCTGTCCCCGACTTCACGATGACCACTCAGGAGGGAAAGAGTTTGAGGCTCTCTGACCTCCGCGGCAAGGTTGTCGGACTTACCTTCATTTTCACGCGTTGTCCACTCCCGGATTTCTGTCCGAAGATGGACCGGAAGTTCGCCGACGCGGCAAACCGGCTTGAGGCGGTGCCGAAGCGGGCGGGCGAAGTACGTCTGATCTCGCTGAGCTTTGACCCGGAGCACGACACTCCGGAGATCCTCCGCAAGCACGCCGCCACCCGGGGGGCGAATCCGCCGGTCTGGAGCTTCGCGGTCGCGACGCACCCGGAACTCGGCAAGGTCGCGCCTTCCCTGGGGCTGTTTTACGGCCCTCAGGGGTCGGAGATCATTCACAACCTGGTGATCGCGGTAATCGACCCCGAGGGCCGACTCGTCCGCCTCGAGAGCGGCAACGCGGCGCGGAATTGGGACACCGCGGATCTCCTCAAGACCATGTATTCACGTATTCCAGGCGCAAAGGGGTGAGAACCAAAGACCCCCTTGCGAATTCGTGGGACCAGGATACACTACTTCGATCCGAAAAAAAGCGACCGCGATCAAGACATCTTCCCGTCAAGAAGTCAGCCTTCAAAAAGGAGTCGGATTGACGGATCAATGACTTTCATGATTGCAAGTTGTAGTGTCGGTCGGTAAGATAAGTCAGAGATGTGGTCAATCGACCGCGTCGTAAGCAGTTCTCGCAAGAGGTCGACGTCCGACCCCTCCAGCGGCTCAGGCTCATTGCAACCACTTTTTCGTGTCGGCTAGACGGGCGTGATCCCCCCGATCGGCCTGTTCTGGGTCGTTGTCCGCGCGGGTCTCGTCGGTCCGCGTTCCGCTTTCGGCCCGTGGCGCGCTCCCCGAGGCGTCCAAGGGCGTGAATTCGTTGATTTTAACCCGGTAACCCGGGGCTCGGGGAGGGAGTTCTCCATGGCCGTCAAGAAAACCATCGCCGCGACCGTCCCCGCCGCCAAGGCTGCGACCCCCAAGACCAAGGCCGCCAAGGGTGCCGATCACCGGTTCCAGCAGGCCAGGCGTGCCTCGATCCTGCTCAAGCACGTCAGCGACCCGACACGACTTCAAGTCATCCTCATCCTTTCCGAGGGCGAGAAGCACGTCGGCGCGCTCTGCGACCAACTCAGTCAGAGCCAGCCCGCGGTCAGTCACCACCTCGCGCTCCTCCGCCACGGCGGGATCATCGCGCCTCGCCGCCAGGGCAAGAACAATTTCTATAGCCTCACGGACACTGGCGGCGACCTTGCCGGCGTCGTCAAGAACCTGATCAACTGACCCTGCGACCCCGAACACCCCTCAAAGTTTCACCGAACTCCGAATATTAAGGCTACGCTTTCCCGTCACTCCGCAATCTACGTTGACGCAGGGCGGAAGCGCGGAGTACGTCCGACGTCAAGTGAGTCATCTTGTCGAGGGATCGAACCTCCCGGGGTCGCCTTGGTAAGTAAGAATACGGCCCGCCCGCTCTCGACAGAGCGGGCGGGCCGCTTTTCGGCGCGCGAAGCGGATTTCGCTCCGAATTCAAAGACACCGGACGCAATTCCCGTCACGGCAAGACGCGCTGGCCGATCACCGTGTTCAACGCCAGCATCGACCGGCGGTGACGCACCACAGTGTCCAGATATTGCTTGACGATGTCCTGATAATCACGCTGGGCGAGCAGGAACGCGACGACATTGACCTCGCCCCCCAGGTACAGCCGGCGCGTCGTTTCGCGAACTTCCATGGCGGCCGGTTCGAGCTCGGTCCTGATCCGGTACACCATCTTTTTAGTCACTTCATACTCATGGATCGCTTGCTGCACGTCGGTCACGACCTGCCGCTCGAGATTGGCCAGTTCCACGCGGCTTTGCGTCACATTCAACTTGGCTCGGGCGATCGCGCCTTGATTCCGGTTGTACACCGGCAAAGGCGCCGTGATTCCGAGGGCCCAGGACACAGGGCTCTTCAGGCCGAAGGGGGTGTTGTCCTGTAAAGTGTACGGCTGATACAGGACGTACAGATCGGTGAATCGGTTCGCGAGCTGGAGCCGGACGTTCGCCTCGGCGGTCTTGATGCCGAGGCGAAATGAGACAACGTCCGGCCGCAAGGCGAGGGCCATCTGGATCAGTTCGTCCGAGGGCCGCAGAGGGGGCGCGAGGTCCCGGATCGTCCCGCGAACTTCGAGCGATTCCGCCTGATCAGGCGGGATGTTCAAAACGGTCGCGACGTCGCGCTTGGTCTTCCTCAAACCCTCCCGCGCGTCGATCAGCCCGACCTCGGCGGCCTCAAGCTGCCCCTTCACCCGGAGCACGTCGGCTCGGGTGTTCTGCTCCTTTTTAAAGAGTTCATTCGTCACGTTATAAAGCTGCGTGAACCCTTTGACGGCACTCTCGGAATAACGGACGGTTTGTCGGGCGGTCAGCACGTTCAGGTAGTAGGTATAAAGCTGATCGATCGCGGTTCGGACCGCGTCCTGGTACTGGGCTTCGATCACGCGCTTCGCCCTGGTGGCGTAAAGCGTTCGCGCGGCGCGTTTTCTTGATACGTCAAGCGGATAAGAAACGTTCACGTCGTACTGCGTTTGGCCGCCGGGACGGTCCTTGGTGTAACGGCCGTAGGGGATCAACTGCGTGTCCGCATAGAAAACCGGATTGGCGCGGAGGCCGGCGTTGAGGATGTCCGCCTCGGCCTGCGGGATCTCGAACGACTTCCCGCGGAGGTCGAGGTTCTCCTTGACCAGCCTCTCGATCGCCTGATCGAGCGTCAATCCCTCGGGAGGGCCGTCATCCTCGGGTCCCGCGGGGATCGCATAGGCGCCGTAAGAGGGCACGCTGTACGTCGGCGTCTCCACCGGCGCCGAGTACCCCTGAGGGGCGTTCGTCGAACCGGAAATCGCCGGGTTGACCGCGGATTGGAGGACTCGGGTTCCGGTCGCACCGGGCCGACCGCTGATCGGCCCGCCGCCGGGGCCATTGCCGATGGCACTCGCGTCGCCCCCCGGGGTCGTCCCCAGGACATTCGCACCCGTGCCCGGCGTCCCCCCCAGAGAGGAAGCCGAACTGCCGGGGGTTCGCGGAAGCGTGGAGTCGATCGTGGGAGCCTGGCCTCGTGCCCAAGAGGCACCAAGGCCAAGAGCCAGAGCGACTCCCACCGCCAAGTTGCGCCTATGACAGAACATGGTGTCCGCAACCCTCCTTACGTACGGAAGGCAGTCCCGGGCCAATCCTTGACCGGGGAATCGATCTGCTCCTCCCTCCGACCTCTACCGAGTTATCCCTCTCTATCGGAATTGAGACAACTCCGCATGAAGCCGAGGTTGCCGGAATTCCCCAAACTTCCTACTTTCGTTGCCATCCGCAAAGTCAACCCTCCTTGCGAAGGACTTCTTCACCAGGATAATAATCTCATCCGACGCCGACTTTTTCTCAGGGTTCGGGCCGAGTAGAGTCAGATGAGCCCCGATGATCCATCCGTTAGGCGCGTAATGGGAACGACGTCATGAGCCCAACCGGCAACGTAGCTTTGAACCTCCCCGGCGATCGTTCCCGACGCGAGTTCCTCAAGGCGGGTAGCATTGGGGCGGTGGGTCTTTGTCTTGGAAGGATCCCCGGCGCGACGTCCCTGACGGGTGAACGCGCGGTCATTCTTTTGACCATGGCGGGAGGACCGAGCCAGTTAGAAACGTTCGACCCGAAGCCCGACGCGCCTGCCGAGATTCGCGGGCCGTTCGGATCGATCGCCACGGCGCTTCCGGGCGTTCGCGTCAACGAGTTCATGCCGAAGATCGCCCGAAGGATGAACCGGCTGACCTTGATTCGTTCGCTCCATCATCACGAGGCGCCGGTGCATGAGACCGGGCTTCAACTCCTCCAGACGGGCCGGGTCTGCGGACTCGACCGGGAGCACCCGCATTTCGGCTCCGTGGCGTCCAACGTCCTGGGTTCATCAAGCGGCGCACCGGCGTTCGTGATGCTCCCGGGGCCGCTGAAGAAGACCGGCATCAATATCTCGCAGGGCCAGACCGCCGGTCCGCTCGGAAGGGCGTACGAACCGACCATTCTCGAATCTTCGAGTCATCACCGGAATTTGTGCCGGGAGCCGGGAGCCGTCCGTGAGGCCTACGGGCCTTCCGAGTTCGGTGAGAACTGCCTGATCGCTCGCCGACTGGTCGAGGCGGGCTCCCGCGTGGTCGTTGTGAACATGTGCCGAGGCGTTTTTGACGAGACGAGCTGGGACTGTCACGGCCACGGCCCGTTCAGCACCTTGGACGATTACCGCCGCGTGCTGTCGCCCACGTTCGACGCGGCGTTCTCCGCGTTGATCGACGACCTCGACCGGGTCGGACGGCTCGAAACAACCCTGGTGATCGCGACAGGCGAATTCGGCAGAAGTCCGCGGCTGAACTCCCGCGGAGGCCGCGACCACTGGCCGGGCGTCTGGAGCGGCCTGCTCGCGGGCGCCGGAACGGCGGGCGGGCAGGTCATCGGATCAAGCGACGCACAAGGTGCGGAACCTTCAGACAACCCGATCGCGTTGCCAGAGCTTGTGGCAATAACCTATCGACATTTGCGAATCGAAAAAAGCCCGACGATCCGCTCCAGCGGACGATCGATTGTGGCGGACTTGGGTGTTGATCCGATCGACGCCTTGGCGTAAGAAAAGCCCGTGAGGGCGATGCTCCCGCCGACCCGCGCGGCCGCAAGGCTCGTCAGGAGCTTGGCCCTCCCGAATCATCATTTCGCATGCAGCGACATGTGAGTTTTTGTCTCTGTGGAAATAAGATAGGTTTCTCGCGCTTCACGCTTACTTCGTCGAGGCCTGTTTTCCCGGCGCCTTGTACCCGGGCGCGGCCAGGATCGTGCGGATGAGCTTGCCATCGGCGGGGTTCCAGAGCTTGACTTCGCCGTCCCAGCTTCCCGATGCGAGGGTCTTGCCGTCGGGGGCGAACGCGACGGAGTAGACCCAATCGTTGTGTCCTGACAGGACGTGTTTCGAACCGCCGCCGGGCTCGAAGATTCGGACGGTCTTGTCCGAGCTGCATGCGGCGAAGGTCTTGCCGTCGGGGGCGAACGCGAGCTTGAACACAGGGCCGCCGAAGCCGCCGATCTGGCGGACCTGCTTGGCGTCGTCGTCCGCGTTCCAGACGCGGATCATGTTGTCCTCGCCGGCGCTGAAGACTTGCTTGCCGTCGGTGCTGAAGCTCACCGAGTAGACCGTCTGGGCGTGCCCGGGGAACGTGACAAGAGATTCTTTCTTGACGACATCAAAAACCTTGGCCGTCTTGTCTCGGCTCGCGCTGGCGAGCTTCTTGCCGTCGGGACTGAAGGCGATGTCGAGGATCCAGTCGGCGTGGTCCTCGACCAGGGCGACCTGCTTGCCGCTGTCGACTTCCCAGATCCGGATCGCCCGGTCGGCACCCGCCGCCGCCACGAACTTGCTGTCCGGACTGAAGGTCACCGCGAGGACGCAGTCGATCGTTTCGACGAGGTCGCGAACGGCCTTTCCGCCTCCGCCAGGTTCCGCGGTGAAGAGCCTCGCCGTACCAAACTGCCCGGGGTCGCCGCTGGCGACGGCCATCCATTTGCCGTCGGGGCTGTAGGCGATGTCGTAGATGCGTTCGGCATGGCCGTTGAGCCGGCGGTCGATGGTGCCGTCGGCGACCTTCCAGAGATTGACCTCGTGATAACCGCCGGAAGCGACGTCCTTGCCGTCGGGGCTGATGGCTAAGGCCGTCACCGGAACGGTCGCGGGGTACGACTCGGGGATCGAGACGGGGGTCGCCTTGCGCAGGACGCCGGTCCAGTCGTCCTTGGCTTCGCCTCCGTCGTATTTGGCCCCTTCCTTCACCCATCGCTCAATGATCGCGACCTTCTCGGGAGCGAGCGCGTCCTGTTTGTAAGGCATCCTTGGCTGGCCGTCGGCGCGGAGCAGCTCCACGAACCGCGAGGCGTCCGGGTCACCCGGTTCGAGCGTGATGTCTTCGCCCTGCTGGCCCCCTTTGGCGAGCTGGGCGAAGTTCGTCATGATGTATTTACTTTCCGACTTCTTCGGGTTGTGGCAGGCGATGCAATTCTGAACCAGGATCGGCGCGACGTCCTTGATGAAGCTGACTTTGCCGTCGGCCTTGGGCTTGGGCGCGTCGTCGGCCGCGCGGAGGGGTGAACTGATCGCCAGAATGACGGGGAGAAAAGCGGCGAGGTATCGATTCATGGTGATCAGTCCAGTGTGTCCGGTCCGTCCAAACGGCATCAGTTCGGATCAGTCATGGAGAATAAGTCACCGCCAGACGATCGCCCTTATTTCGCGGGCAGAACCTTGACGGTGATCGGCACTGACGGGGCGTTGGGGTAATCCTTCTTGTTGACCTGAAAGGCAAGGGCCGTGGTCGCCGAGGCCGTGGCGGGAGCGGCTTTTTCCTCGGCGGAGACCTTGATCGTGAAGTCGGTCTTGTCCGGAGCGACGACCACCGGCTCGGCCTTGGTGCCCGCGGGGAGGCCGTTGAGCTTGACGGTCACGGGCTCCTTGAAGGCCCCCTTGCGAAGCACCTTTCCTTTGATTTCGACGCTTCCCCCGGCTTTCACCTCGACGGCCGCGCCGGCGATCTCGACCGCCGCGGGCTTGACCACGTTGAGGGTCACCGCGGGAACACCGAAGACGCGGTCGGCTCCGGCGACCTTACCCTTCGCGATCAGGGCAACGCTCACGATTCCGAGCGGGTGTTCAACGGCCGTGTTCACGGTCACCCCGACCTCGTCAGCGTTTTCTCCCAGGTTCGCGGCCGGGACAGTCAGGCCCGGGGGCAACGGCAAGGGTGAAATCGCGAGTGCGCCGGCGGCATCCTTCTGACGGATCGCTTTCACCGCGACCGAGACGCCGTAACCGTGGGCGACCTCGATCGGGGCGGGTTGCGTCTCCAGTGTCAAAGGCTGCGCGGGGATGGTCGCGGCGGTCAAACCGAGGAAGCGCTTCGAGTTCGTCGGCAAGGTCGCCTGCTGGGCGAAGACGATCGTCTTCACCGCCTCGACCACGACGGGTCCGTTCGGCGTTTGCGCCTCGCCGACGACTTTGAGCGCAACGGGGGAGATATCGGCGTCGGTGGTCGTGGCGACCGTGAACGCGCCGAGCAACTGCCCGTCGGCGATCGTCCCCGGTCTCACGATGAGTCCCGCGGGGGCGTCGAGCACCTTGAGCGTGATCGGTCCGGCATAGCGGTTTCGGACGACCGTAACTCCGACCGCCGTCACGCCCCCTTTGGGAAGAGCGGCCTGGGCGTCATTGAGGTAAAGCTCGAAGCCAGGGTCCGCCTGCTTCACAATGATCCTGTACGGGAACCCGACCCCTCCGCGCGACTCCAGATCGCGGAGCGCGAGAGTAATCTTCGTCACACCCGCAGGGATGGTGAAGTTATCAAGACTGGGGTCGGGCGAGACGATCCCGGGCGGTTTGGCGTTGCCGTTCTTCCCGGCCACGGGCACGGTCGTGTCGTCGGCGGTCGCGAGCACCCCGCCTTTTGCGTCGAGAATTTGCAAGATGCCGTCAAGTGACGAGCCCGACTCCGCGGCATCGACTTCGATTTTCAGCTTCTGACCCGGCGTGACCACGAGGGTGAATCGGTCTTCATCGCCTGCCGGGTCAATTCGGCCGTTGAAGATCGTCGGCGCGACTCCCCGAACGGGCGACGCGTTGACCGACTCGCGAAGCTCGGTGGCGTCGGACAACAGCAAAGGCGGAACCGACTCGACGTCCAGCGCCGAGGCGGGACCGGTCAGTCCGAGTGCAACGCCTTGAATACGGGGCTGAATCTGGGTCAAGCCGGTCGCCGGGAGCAGACGCGTCGCGGCAATCTTGACGCCGTCGAGCGTCCCGCCGCGGAGCTCGAAGCCGAGAGTCTCACCGACTCGGCCTCCGATGGGATACAACTCGTCGATGACGGGCACCTCGCCGATCACGAGGCGATAGACCGCCCTGCCCGCGCCTTGATAGCGCGAGTCGGACAACTCCACGACATATTCCCCGTCTTCCGGGAGCGAGACGATCATCCGAGCGTCGGTGAGAAGGCCCGGTGAGTCGTCGGCCGAAGCGACGTACTTGCGGCCGATCGTGGTCAATCGGATGGTCGGGTCGATGCCCGAGCCGATCCGGGCGCACTGGGCATCGACGACGATTTTCTGCCCCTTCTTGCCCGTGAACTTGAAATAGTCGACGTCGTTCCCCGCGGCCTGTCCTTCCAAGACGCAGGGAACGGACACGGCCTGCGCGACTTCGAACGCACTGTTGTCTTCCACTTCGGCGACCTGGGTGAGCTGACCGACCGAGAACAGGAAAGGGTTGGAGAGGCCGTCGTCGGTCAAGACGCGGACCGGGTAAGTGCCGACCGCCGTGGAGGGATCGACACTCAATCTGAACTTCCAAGAGCCGGGCTCCACGCCCTTCTCGATGGGCGTCGTCTTGAACTCGAACGGTGCGAGAAGTCGAGGATGCGGAGCGAGGTTGGCACCGCTCAAGGTGACGGCGACGGCTTCGGTTCGTTTGACGCCGAGAGGCGAGATGCCGTTGATCTGCGGAGGGGCTGCGAGAGTGACTGTCGGCCCGACCAGGACGAGCCCGATCACGGATCGAAATAGGACACGGGTGCGAGTCATCGGAGGATTCCCTCGTCGTGATGCGCAATCCATCGCCGGGCGTCGGCAAAGCTCGCGGGCGAGTATGACCCGGAAAGAACTCAGAGGAGGTCGGGTGGGCGACAATCTGCTGCGCGGAAAAAGAGGCGGGGGTGCGATCAATTTAAGGGTCGCACGGGCGGGGCGGTTTGTCAAGGATTCAACATCTCCCGCAAGGGCCATGGGACGTCGTCATTGCCTTTAGAGCTTGACATTGGCTTCGTTTGGTCATGGAACGGAGTTTCAACGCCCGGCGAACGTGCCGTTAGAGTTTGACATTGGCTTCGTTTGGTAGCGGGGGGTCGGCTCGTTCCGGAGGTAACCGCTGACGTTATGCTCTGCGCGGCCTGCTTTGAATCATTTGGGAGTGCGAAGCTCCTGCTGAGCCGAGTGTCGACCCGGCTCGCCGGGAGGCTCGCCCTCCCGTTGTGAACGTCTCATTGAGCGCCGCGCGCCGTTAAAGTTTGACATCGGCTTCGTTTCGCAAAAGTGAGTGGGTTCCCTTGAGGCCGAGCTTCGCCGTTGAATCTTGACGTTTGGGTTCGTTTCGTTGAAACATCCCCTTACCGCACTCTTGCGCGGGGCATTTTTTTGTTGTTTCTTGAAGAAGGATCATCGGGGGACATCTTCACGAACGGTTTCTCCGCGAGGTCCGACGTTTTTGAAGGATTCCACCCAAAACCGGTCATGCCTTCCTGTTAAACTATCGTAACCGCATCTCCGCCCGTTCCCTGAATTCCCGGGATCGGGTTCCGGGTTCGCGGTCGAGCCTGGCTGACTGGTCTGATCGCCCAAGGAACAGGTCGGAAATGACTGCCTGATATGCTTTGGATTCACAACCGTAGGCTAGGTCGTGACCCAGCGGATTTCACGGCGGAGACGGTCCACGCCGGGTCAAGTCAAAACCCAGCCTACCAACAGCCTAGCGAGGCCGAACGGCGTGCCATGACCCGATCCGACCCGCGGACGACCCGAACCCGCTGCGTCTGCCCCCTGGATTGCCCCGATACCTGCGCCATGATCGTGACGGTCAAGGACGGGGTCGCCATCGACCTCCGGGGCGACAAGGAACACCCGTTCACCCGAGGGTTCCTCTGCCAGAAGATGACGCGCTACCTGGAACGGGTCTACAGCCCTGAGCGGCTGATCACCCCCCTGAAGCGGACAGGCCCGAAAGGGTCGGGCCGGTTCGAGCCGATCGGCTGGGACGAAGCCTTGAAAACGATCGCCGATCGATTCGAGGCGATCGCGCGATCGGCGGAAGGTCCGCAGGCGATCCTTCCTTACTCCTATTACGGCACGATGGGCAAGCTCCAGTCCAGCAGCCTTGATCGCCGCTTCTTTCACAGGCTCGGCGCTTCGAAGCTCGACCGGACCATCTGTGCTTCGGCCGGCGTCCAGGGCTACGAATACACCGTGGGAGACGGTCGGCAAGGGGCCGACCCGATGGGAGTTCCGAAGTGCAAGTTCATCGTCAACTGGGGTTCGAACACGGTCAACACGAACAGCCACCTCTGGAGCCTGATGGTCAAGGCCCGGCAGACCGGGGCAACGATCGTGACCATCGACCCCTATCAAAGCCCGACCGCCCGCCGTTCCGACTGGCACATCCCGATTCGCCCCGGCACCGACGCCGCGCTCGCCCTTGGGATGATGCACGTCATCTTCCGCGAAGCCCTTCAGGACGACGATTACCTCGAACGCGCGACGATCGGGGCGGAAGCCCTGCGCGACCGAGTCCTGTCCGAGTACGACCCCGGGCGGGTCGCGGCGATCACGGGCTTGAGCGTCGAAACGATCGAGACTCTGGCGCGGCGTTACGCGACCGAATCGCCGTCTCTAATCCGCCTCAACTACGGCCTCCAGCGCCATTTCGGCGGTGGCATGGCGGTTCGAACCATCGCCTGTCTCCCGGCAATCGTGGGCGCCTGGAGGCACCGCGGCGGCGGGGCCCTCCTGACGACGAGCGGGACTTACGACTTCGCCATGGGCCGGCTCACCCGTCCCGATCTGTCTCCCCCGAACACACGCGCCGTCAACATGAACCAGCTTGGCGAGGCCCTGGCGGGTGAACTTCCCGGTCCCCCGGTCAACGCCCTCTACGTTTATAACTGCAACCCCGCGGCGGTCACGCCCGACCAGTCCAAGGTGATCCGCGGGCTCCTTCGTGAGGACCTCTTCACCGTGGTTCACGAGCAGTTCGCGACGGACACCGTCGACTACGCCGACATCGTCCTCCCGGCGACGACCCAGCTCGAACACGTGGATGTCCACGGCTCATACGGGCACCATTTCGTCATGCTGAACGAGCCGGCGATCGCCCCGCTCGGCGAAGCCCGCTCCAATAATGACGTCTTCCGGGCCCTCTCCGCCCTGATGAATTTCGAGCCCGAGCTATTTCCCGATGACGAAAAGCTGATCCGCGAGACCCTCGACGGCGGTCCCACGCTCGAAGGGATCACCCTCGAACGGCTTCAGCAAGAAGGTTCGATCCGCCTCAATCTTCCCGAGGAGTACACCCCGTTCGCGGCAGGCCGGTTCCCGACGCCTTCCGGCAAGTGCGAACTCGTATCGGAGCGGATGAAACTCGCCGGATTTGACCCCTTGCCGACGTACCTTCCTCCCCTGGAAGACCCGCAAACCCGGTCCGACCTGGCCGCGAAATTCCCTCTGCAACTCCTCAGCCCCCCTCGGCCCCAATTCCTGAACTCGACGTTCGCGAATCAGGAACACCACCGCAAGGCCGCGGGCGCCCCGACGGTCGAACTCGCGGCCGAGGACGCTTCGAACCGCGGACTCCGGCAAGGCGACTGGGTCGAGGTCTTCAACGACCGGGGCAAATTCCTGGCGAGGGTCGAGCTCGCCGGGACGGTGAAGCCGGGAGTCGCGGTGGCGACCGGGATCTACTGGAACAAGCTCAGCCCGGGACTCACCAACGTGAACAGCACCACGTCGAGCGCGCTCACGGACATGGGGGGCGGGGCGACCTTCTTCGACAACCTCGTCCAGGTCCGCGCTGTCGCATCGCCTTCCACGGAGAATGGTTCATCATGATCTCGCTCCTCGCGCGCCTCGTCCGGG
>JAYUFP010000520.1:0-5168 GCA_043738665.1 Isosphaeraceae bacterium | reverse complement strand
ACTGCTTGGCGCGGATCTCGTCGCCGACGTGGCGGAGGCGTTCGTTGACTTCGGTCAGCCTCGCCTGCATGTCGGAGAGGTCGCCCATTCCCGACTTTTCCATCTCCCACTGACGGGTGAGGTCCTGGTTCTCTTTTTCGAGCTCCGCGATCTCGTCCTCGACCTCCGCGAGGCGTTCGAGCGCGTGCTCCTCCTTCTCGGTCGCCAGCATCCGCTGGGCGAGTTTGAGCTGGTCGAGACGGCGGCGGACGACGTCGATCTCGGTCGGCACGGACTGGTTTTCCATCGCGATCCGGCTCGCCGCTTCGTCCATCAGGTCGATGGCCTTGTCGGGCAGGAAGCGGTCGGTGATGTACCGCGACGAAAGCTTCGCCGCGGCGACGACCGCGGAATCCTTGATCGTGACACGGTGGTGAACCTGATACCGCTCCTTAAGCCCGCGGAGAATGGCGATCGTGTCCTCGATCGAGGGTTCGCCGACGAAGACCGGCTGGAACCGGCGTTCGAGGGCGGGGTCTTTCTCGATGTGCTCGCGGTACTCGTCCAGAGTTGTCGCCCCGATGGTCCGCAACTCACCGCGAGCCAGGGCAGGCTTGAGGAGGTTGGCGGCGTCCATCGAGCCTTCGGCTTTGCCCGCGCCGACGACGTTGTGGAGTTCGTCGATGAAGAGGATGATCTGGCCGTCGGCCCGGGTCACCTCTTTGAGGACGGCCTTGAGCCGGTCCTCGAACTCGCCGCGGAACTTGGTTCCGGCGACGAGGGCTCCCATGTCGAGCGCCATGACTTTGCGATTCTGAAGGCTTTCGGGAACGTCTCCCGAGACGATTCGCTGGGCGAGCCCTTCGACGATCGCCGTCTTACCCACGCCGGGGTCACCGATCAAGACGGGATTGTTCTTGGTCCTTCGGCTGAGAACCTGAACGATCCGGCGGATCTCGGAATCGCGACCGATCACCGGGTCCATTTTCCCCTTGCGGGCGAGTTCGACGAGGTCTCTGCCGTATTTTTCGAGGGCCTGATACTTGTCGTCAGGGTTCTGGTCGGTGACGCGCTGACCGCCTCGGATCTTTTGCAGCGCCTGGACGACGTCCTTCTCGTTGAGCCCGAGCGCTCCGAGCAGGTCCTGTGCGCGACTTTTGACCTTTGTCAGGGCCAGCAAGAGGTGTTCGACCGAGACGTATTGATCCTTCATCCGGTCGGCTTCGTCCTGGGCGGCGTCGAGAACCTTGGCCGTGTCGGGACTGACGGTGTTCTCGGCCCCGGTGACTTTCGGCAGGGAGTTCAACCCCTCGTCGGCCGCCTTTAAAACCTGAGCCGGATTCACTCCGAGCTGGGTCAGCAGGGAGCGGATGACCGATTGATCGGGATCGAGCAGGGCCGAGAGCAAGTGCAATGGTTCGAGCCGAGGGTGGCCGCGATCTTTTGCAAGAGCCTGGGCGTTTTGGAGAGCCTCTTGGCTTTTGAGGGTCAACTTTTCGAATCGGAACGCCATCGTATCCTCCTTCGCAGCCTGTCAGTCGCGGCGGCGTGAGAATTGATTTGCGCTAAGGAAGCAATCTTCCTGAATTACGGTAAGACCGCGCGATGAGTTCGCGCGTGGGCCGAGAAACTCGCTCCGAGCGCGAGTTAAAACGGTAGGGTCGCCTGTGCGGGCCTTCTTCGGTACCCGGACTGGGGCGGGCCGAAGAAGGTCGGCACAGCCGACCCTACGGGTGAATTGCGGATGTCGCGACTGGGGACGCGCGAGCGGATTCGGCTCAGAAGAACGGGGTTTCGGGCCATTCGGCGTAGTCACGGGCGGTCTGGAACGCTTTGAACCAGAACGAGACGTCTCCCACGGTCGTGTCGCCGCGGGTCACGTAGGGCTCCCACCAGCCGTCGGCGGGACGGAGGAGGTTTCCGAAGTCGCTACGGGCCTTGGGCTTTTGAATGATCAACGCGCTCAGGTCGGGCAGGCCTTTTTCGAGGCACGCGGCCTGGAGCGGCTTGAGAAGTTTTACGGCGATGGTGCGAGGAGTTTCCTTGACGCCGGCGTCCTTGCATTTCTGGCAGAAATCGTCATAGGAGATCCATCGAGCCGTTCGCCGCTCGCGGGCCGCTTCGGCGAGCTCTTTGGCGAGAGTGACGAGAATCGGGTAGACCACTCTTGCGTTATCAAGAGACATGACGACGGCTCCTCCAGACCGGGCGGTGTTCGACAAGGTAGGCCCCTCGCGGGATGCACTTGTGCCGCGGCGTGAAGTTACCGACCGCGGCGACAAGGGCGAGTCATCAAAATGGAGAAGGAAGAGGGAACAAACCCTCCTCCCGGGTCGTTCCGGTTATTTCTTCTCTTCGAATTCAACGTCGATCACGTCCTCGGCCTTGGCTCCGGCTCCGGCTCCGCCGTTGGAGCTCGCGGCGCCGGCCCCGGACGATTCCGCGGCGCCAGGCCCGCCCGGGGCCGCTCCCGCCGCGGTCCCGGCGTAGAGGTGCTCGGCCATGGCCTGGCTGGCGCGTTGCAGATCCTCGATGGTCCGCTGGATCGCGGCGAGGTCGTCGGTCTTCTTGGCCTCGTTGACCTTCTCGATCGCGGCGCGGACGGCCGACTTATCGGTTTCGTTCAGCTTGTCCTTGTTCTCTTCCATCAGCTTCTCGAGCTGATAAACCCGCTGCTCGGCGGTGTTCTTGGCCTCGGCGAGGTCGCGTCGGCGCTTGTCCTCCGCGGCGTGGGCTTCGGCGTCGCGCTGCATTCTTTCGATCTCGTCCTTGGAGAGGCCCCCCGAGGATTCGATCTTGATCGAGTGCTCCTTGCCGGTCCCCTTGTCTCGGGCCGTCACGTTCAGGATGCCGTTGGCATCGATGTTGAACGAGACTTCGATCTGGGGGACGCCCATCCGCGCCGGCGGGATGCCTTCGAGGTTGAAGTCGCCGAGCGGGCGGTTGTCGGCCGCCATCGGCCGCTCGCCCTGATAAACCTTGATCGTCACGGCCGACTGATTGTCCTCGGCGGTCGTGAAGGTTTCCTTCTTCTCGGTCGGGATCGTCGTGTTCCGCTCGACGAGCTTGGTGAACACGCCCCCCTTGGTTTCCAGTCCCAGCGAGAGCGGTGTGACGTCGAGGAGCAGCAGGTCTTTGACCTCGCCGGTGAGAACGGCCCCCTGGATCGCCGCGCCGATGGCGACGACCTCGTCGGCGTTCACGCCCTTGTGGGGTTCCTTGCCGAAGATCTCCTTGACGATCTGCTGGACGCGGGGCATCCGTGTCGAGCCGCCGACCATCACGACCTCGTCGATCTCAGCCGCCTTGAGCTTGGAATCCTCAAGCGCCTTGAGGACCGGCCCTCGGCAGCGGTCGAAGAGGCTGTCGGTCAGCCGCTCGAACTGGCTGCGGGTGATGGTCATCGTCAAGTGCTTCGGCCCGGAGGCGTCGGCCGTGATGAAGGGCAGGTTGATGTCGGCCTGGGAGTGGAACGAGAGATCCTTCTTGGCCTTCTCGGCGGCTTCCTTGAGCCGTTGGAGGGCCATCTGGTCCTTCCGCAAGTCGATCTGCTGTTCCTTCTTGAACTCGTCGGCGATGTGATTGATCAACGCCTCGTCCCAATCGTCGCCGCCCAGGTGGGTGTCGCCGTTGGTCGAGAGGACCTCGAAGACGCCGTCGGCGACGTCGAGGATCGAGATGTCGAACGTACCGCCGCCGAGGTCGAAGACCGCGATCTTCTCGTTCTTTTTCTTGTCGAGCCCGTAGGCGAGCGCGCCCGCGGTCGGCTCGTTGATGATTCGCGCGACTTCCAGGCCGGCGATTTGACCGGCGTCCTTGGTGGCCTGGCGCTGGCTGTCGTTGAAGTAGGCCGGGACCGTGATCACGGCCTTGCGGACCTTATGCCCGAGATAGCTCTCGGCCGATTCCTTGAGCTTGCGGAGGATCAACGCCGAGATTTCCGGCGGGGTGTAGTCCTTGCCGTTGACGTTGACCTTCACGAAGTCGGACGAGCCGCCGGTGACCTTATAAGGCACCATTTTCTCTTCGCCGCGGACCTCGTCGTGCCGGCGGCCCATGAACCGCTTCACCGAATAAACGGTGCCCGCGGGGTTGGTGACCGCCTGCCGTTTCGCGGGATCTCCCACCAGGGTCTCGCCTTTGGCCGTGAACGCGACCACCGAGGGGGTCAATCGGCTCCCCTCCTGATTGGCGATCACCGTCACGTCGCCACCTTCCATCACCGCGACCACGCTATTGGTTGTCCCGAGGTCGATCCCGATGATTTTTTCACCTTCAGCCACGACTCATCTCCTTTTCCGTACCGATTCCCGACATTGTTCGCTGCCATGGGCTCGATCCCGGAACCCGAGGCGACGGCCGCGCATTCGGAGGTCATCACTTCGGTGACCTACCATGCCGTCGCCAAGACCTTCTCGCCCCAGATCCCCACCCTTGCCGCTTCACCTCAACGCAAGAGAAATGCCGGAGCCGTCAACTGCTCGCTCGAATCTCTCTAAGTATCCGATGGAAATTGAGTTAAGGCGTCAACAAAGAGTCCGTCCGCGGCAACGCCCGGGATTTCGACTGCCAAAATGGCCGTCTCGTTTCAACACCCGGAATCGCGGCTGCAAAGTTGGCAGACCGCATGAAGTTGGAGTGTCCGACGCGTCTCTCGTCGTTCACTGAAGATTCAATCTTACCGTAACCGGGCCGCGAACGAAACGGGGCGGGGGCGGGGGGCGGGAGAATTGCTAAGTCAAAAGGCGGATTCACCGCGGAGATCGCCGAGAACGCAGAGACGAAATGAGCAAAATGGCGAGAAACGCTCCGGACACAATGATCGACTCCGTTTTCGTTGATTCTCTCACTGATTTCTCTGCCGGGTGCCACTGGTCATATTCGACCAGTGCCTGCCTTGGCGGACGCGCACCGGTCGAGTAAGACCTGTGGCACCCTTTAGGCGGGATTTCATGGGCGTGCCTGGGTGCGCCAATGGATTCCGGCATTGTCTCCATTGCGCGTTTGTCTTCGCCCTGAAAGTGCGACACAGGAGAGCCCGGGGCAACGCCCCGGGTTGCCCGAAGCGCCCAAAACCTCAGCCCTGAAGAGGCGGGAAAATTCCCGTCGCTGCACGGCGATCAGGTTCCGCCCTTTCAGGGCTGAAATCTTTCGTCTTGTCTCGTCACCCGGGGCGATGCCCCGGGCTG
>JAYUFP010000519.1:0-1594 GCA_043738665.1 Isosphaeraceae bacterium | reverse complement strand
GGAACGCGGCGCGCCGATCGCGGGCGATCCTCTCAAGTTCCTGAACCTCGTCCATATTCAGGACGCGGCGATGGCGGCGATCGCTGTCCTCAACTCCGGAACTTCGGGCAGGATCTATCTCGCGAGCGATGACCAACCCGTCCCCAGACAATCTTATTACCGGCTGGCGGCGAGCCTGCTTCAAGCTCCGCCGCCCAACTTCATGGCTCCTCAGCCGGGGCACGCGATCAGAGAAGAACCGAATAAACGCATCTCGAACCGGCGGATCAAGGAAGAACTGGGCTTCAAGCCGGCCTATCCGTCGATTGTCGAGGGCCTTCCCGCCTCACTTGTCGAAGAGCGTTCGCGATGAGACAAACTCAGTCGCTCGGTGCCGGCTCGATATAACACGCGAGCGGCCCGCGCGACGAATCCAGTCGCGGGTCGGGACCGTAGGCGAGGACTTGGTCACGCTTAAGCTCGGCCTTTTCCTTATGGGTCGTGTACACGATCGCGCGGCCGGTCTTATCGATCCGTCGCGTCAATTCCAGCGCCGTGGTGACGGGGTGGGCAAACAACTTGGTCAAGAGTTCGACCACGTAATCGTAGGAATGCTCTTCGTCGTTGAGAATCACGACATTATACGGGGGGAGTTTCTTGGTCCGGGTCTCGACCGCGGTTGACGATCGGGGCGCGGTTTTCGTGCTGACGATCGGCTCGGCAACGACGTCCTCAGTCTCACTCATGAGAAATTCGCTCATCTTCGGTTTCCGGGGCGCGGTTGAACCTCGGTGACGAAAGCTCTACTATAACAGCTTACCTTCAGACGTCGAAGTGCTCGTTTTCCATCGCCCTCCGTGACCGTTCGACGGCCGGCCGCGTTTTTTGCCGAAGGATCAGACGACCGATGCCCGAAATGAGCGCGGGGACCGCCCTGAGAAACTTGCAGCAAGCCCAGGCCGGATTAAAAAAGGCCCGGCAAGTCCTTCGCCATGCCAAGGGTGATCCGAACGCGAATCGGGGGGTTCTCAAGGTGGGTTGGGAGAGCCTGGCGAAGTCCCACAAGATTCTCGCCGAGATCCCTCTGGCCGCGGCGACCGAGCCCGTCATGACCAAGCAACTCGCCGTCGAACGCTACTCCACAGCGCTTCTGGTCCGCCTCCGAAGACTCTTGCGGAATGACGGTGCCACCGACGACGACGATGATGTGGAATTCGAGGACGCCTCCGACAACAACGAGATTTGAAGCGTCTCGGCTCCCTGTCCCATTCACCTTCCGAGTCTTGACGGATGTCCCGCCATCCCCGAATGCCCGCGGCCTTGAACGTTCCTCCGATGGCGATTCCCGATCGCACGCTTGACCCGGCCGGCGATTTGCCGGTCGTCGCCGTGCGCGCCGCGGGGAATCATCCGTTCGTCTATCGCAAGATGATCATCGGAGCCGCCGGGCCGACTCGTGCCTCCGATGGCGACCTCGTCCGGGTTGTCGACCGAGACAACATCCCCATCGGGTTCGGCCTCTGGAATGGCCGTTCCCAGATCACCTTGCGATTGATCGCTCCCGGGGTCGACGCGCCCGGCTCCGCGTTCTGGCGAGAGCGAATCGGCCGGGCCG
>JAYUFP010000518.1:0-5174 GCA_043738665.1 Isosphaeraceae bacterium | reverse complement strand
CCACCGCTTTGGGTCGTCAAAGCAGTGGCAAGCCACCGCACTCCAAAGCGTCCGAAACAACCCGACGAGATGCGCTCTCATGTACCTGCGTCCCACTCACTCCCTCCTCAACGCCTTCTCCACCGCCGCCTTGATGGCATCCCCGCGGAGGTTTTTGCCGAGAACGTTCCCGTCCGGGCCGATCAGCCAGATCGAGGGAATCGACGTGACGCCGTAGTCCGACGGGACAGTCGTCTTCGACCATTCGCCCAGGAACGCTTGGGTCCATCCAAGTTCGCGCTTCGCCAGGTAGGCTTTCGGCGTCTCGACTTTCTCGTCCAGGCTCAGGCTCAAAAGCGCGAAACGAGGGTCTTTTCCGAACGCTTCGAACGCCGCTTTCAAGCTTGGTTCCTGTTCGAGGCACGGGATACACCACGTCGCCCAGAAGTCGAGCACCACGTAGCGCCCGCGATAGTCGGCCAGGTGCAATGGTTTGCCATCAAGGGTCGTGGTCGCGAACGGCGGGGCGGGCTGGCCGACGTCCAGGGTCTTGAGCTGTTTGACATCGACTTCGAGATCCAGTGTCTTCAGATCGAGCGGCTGGTCGGAATGTCCGCCGGGGATCTCGGGGACGACCACGTCGCGCTTGACGGTGGCGCGGAACACGCTCTTCGCCGCGGTCGGCCTGACGGGGCCGTCGCCTCCCACGGTGATGGTGAGTTCGTAGGAACCGGGGAGAACCTCCTCGGCGCGGAACGAACCGTCGGACTCGACCTTGATCCCGTTCCCTCGCATCCCGCGACGCCAGGCCTTGCCCTCGGGCGACTTGTACCACGCCAGGGAATAGGCCTTTCGCTTGGGGAATTCCCAGGTCATGAAATCGTCGGGGAGCTTCATCTCCTGCACATGACTCTTGAAGCGGAGGTTGCCCGTTGACGTGGAGAGGTTCACGGGGACCACGCTCCCGTCGGGAACCTGGACGCGACCGATCACCGGTCGGCCGCTCCCGCCGATCGTGGCCTTCGCAGTCTCGCCCGATCGGACCTCGAACTTGCCGGAACCGATCGAGCCGTGGAGGCCTCGGTTCGCGCCCTGAGGTGTCGCCGTGGTCGCGCTGGCGTCGCCGGGGATTACTCGCTCAACAACGAACTTGCCGTCGGCGTCGGTCTCGGCTTCGTACTCGTAGAACTCGTAGTCCGTCGATGACGCCGCGGTCGCATCAACGGAGAGTCGGATTTTTTGATGACTGACGGGTTTCTCGCCGATCCGGCACGTCCCTTCGACGCGCCCCCAGGGTTCGACCCTCACGTCTCCCGAAGCGACCAATTCCCACGGGGCCTTTCGCATAAACCCTTCGTTGGCGACGACCAAGATCCCCGTCGGCTCTTCCTGAGCCCGGAACGAATAAAGGCCATCCGCTCGCGTGACCTCGGTCGTTCCGGGGGATTGGACGAATTCGGGGATCGCGCCATTGAGAATGTATGGACGGAGATTGAGGTTCGTCAAGGCGACGACCGCCCCTCTGAGCGGTTGACCGTCGGGACCGGTGACAATCCCGCCGAACCCGACGGCTTTCTTCAGCTTGAAGTCATGAACGATTTCTCCCGCGTCGTCCTTGAACCCTTCCGACATCTCAGGCGCATATCCGTCGGCCTCGATCCGGAGTGAGCGCGTCAACCCCTGGTTGTCGAACAGCCCGGTCTCGTCATAAGCGCCGCCGGTCAACGTCTTTGACGACCCGTCGCGCCGCCATGAAACCTGTCCCCCGGGGCGGTCCGGTCCCCAGCCTGGGATCAAGACGAATTTGTCGATCGGTTTGCCGGTCTCCGCTTCCAACACCTTGCCTCGGAGCCGGAGCGACATGTTCAGCGTGATCACGCCGAAATTGGTGCCCGCCGCGAGCGTCCGCCCATAGGCGCGGGTGAACGGCGGCTTGGAGGCGTTGAAGGACACTTCTCCGGCGGAGGGACCGTCCGGCCAGGTGAACCGTCCTTCGGCGTCGGTGTCTCCCTTCCAGTTCCAGTGGCGACTGCCGCCGAAATGATCGAATTTCACGGCCGCCCCGGCGACGGGCTTGCCTTGCCGGTCGAGTACCCGTCCGCTAAGAACCTTGCCTGGTTCGAGGCGAACTTCCTGCGACGGGAGGTCGGCGGCGGGACGGAGCATCGTCACGATCGGCGCGAATCCCACAGCCTCGACCGCGAGCGTGAGGTCATGATTCACCGAGGGATCAACTTGGGTGAACCGGAAGCGCCCGTCGGCGTCGGTCTTCGTCCGATCGCAGTTGGTGTCGCTGTTCGAATAGCCCAGGGCCACGGCCGCGTCGGCGACGGGTTTGCCCTTGTCGTCGAGGATTCTTCCCGCGACCGGCAATCCGGTTTTCATGACCTGAACCGCTTTGCCGGATCGTGCCTCCTCCGCCGTGATGGTGCGTGAGAATCCATAATTGTCACTGATATGATCGAGGTGGATCAGTCGGAACATCACCTTGTCTTCAGCGCTGCTTTTCGCGGGGATGATGTCCGCCTGCCAGCGCCCTTGGGCGTCGGTGATCTTTGCCGTCGCGTCGCTCGCATTGAACTGCTCTTTGCCGGAGCCGCCGATCTTCCCCCTGTACCAGGGAACGACTTTGACGCCCGCGATCGGCTTGCCTTGCTCGTCGTGTACGTAGAGACCGATCGCCGTTCCGCGCGTCAGCCGGAAGGTATAGGGCGGGATCAGTCCATCCTTGAGATCCTTGTATTCCCAGCCAAGACTCAAAGGGATGAATCCGTCCTTCTCCGCCGAGAGGAACATGAAGCTCGCGTCCGTGAATGGAACGGTGATCTTGCAACGTCCTTCAGCGTCGGTCGTTCCGAGGCGGTAGGTATATCCCTCACGATAGAACTTTGCTTCCACCCTCGCCCCTTCGAGGGCTTTCCCATCCTCATCGTGAAGGACACGAATTTCGACGTCCATCGCGGGCGCTTTGGCCGATTCCGACTTGACCGACGTCGCCGGCCGGTCCTGTTCCCTGGCGCGGACGTAAGGAAGGACCGCGACGGCGAGGAGTCCGAGCGAAAGAGCCGCGCGGAACGAGAGCCGGCGTCGCATTGACCTTCGCGAATCGAGGATGCGCATCATTCGTCTCCGGAGGAAGGTGTGAGATCCGAACAGGCCCAGCGCGGGGCACGCGCCCGCGGGGCACGCCGACGCACGTTCGATCACCGTGAGAAATCCCGAGGCACAATCGTGGCGCGGCACCTCGTCGGCCAAGGCGATCGCGGCGTCGTCGCAGGTGTACTCGCGTTGCAGGTCGATCAACCGGTTCGCGACCCAGACGCCGGGATGAAACACGTAGACGATCTGCACGACGCGCTGAAACAGCACGATCCAGCCGTCACCCCGGCGGACATGGACGAGTTCATGCAGAAGCACCCAGGTCAACTGTCCCGGCGTAAGTGATTCCACCAAGCCCGGCGGCACGAGGATGCGGGGCCGGCAAAGTCCCCACACCGCCGGCGAGGTGACCCAAGGAGTGACGATCATGGGAACCGGAGTCCGCAACTCGCAGCGATCGCAAAGTGCCGCGTAGTCGACCGACATCGCAGCCGTGTCGAGGACTTGCGCATCGCGGAGTCGATGACTCATTCGCACATGAACCCAGACGAGTCTCGCGAGAAGCGTGGCCGTCACCGCGAGCCAGGCCAGCATCAACTTCGCACTCGGCGACGGAACGGCGAAAAACATCGACATTGATACGCGAGCTTGAGCCGATCGCGTCGGCGAGGTCGGCTCCACAACGATCGGCGACGGCGTGCCCGAAAATTCGATCTCGTCCGAGCCCGTTAAGGCCGACGAAGTGATTTGATCCGATGGATCTCGACCTGCGGACGCAGTTGGATTCTCACGGATCGGAGGTGATGGGATCGCTTCCTGACGATTCCCGTTCGGGCGAAAATAACTCTCGGCAAGGGAACCGGGCGTGAGTCGATGAAGGGCCGCCGGAAGTTCGACCGGGAACGGGCAGGCGGACTTCACCAGCACGAGAAAGAAGAGCCCGTACGCCAACTGGCTTGAGATTTTTCGACGCAACGGCAACCACGCCAGCACGACGACGGCCATCAGGATCGAGCCTTCGACCAGGCTCCGCGTCATGGCCCCGGCCCAGACCTCGCTGATCGCATTGATAGATTCTACTGTGTGCATAAATTGTCACTCCTTCGGAGTCTGGCGGTCGATCAGGGCACGCAGGTCGGCCAGTTCGTCGGCCGAGAGACGGCTGTTCTTGACGAGGTGGCTCAGCACGACGCCGGTGGTCCCCTCCAGCACGGTATCCAGCAACGTGTCGGCCGCGCCCAGAAGAGCCTGCAGCGCCGAGGACGCGGGCCGGTAGACGAAACAGTTGCCGATTTGCGTGGTCGTCAGATATCCCTTGTCGACCAACCGGCGCAACACCGACTTGGCGGTCGAAGGCGCCCAGTCAAACGCCCTGGCCGTCTCCTCATAGACGTCGCGAGCGGCACACTCCTTGAGCCGCCAGACGACCTTCATCACCTTCCACTCGGCAGGCGTCAGCGACTCCGAAACTTCCTCCGACATGAGCTCTTCCCCTCGGGCGAAGTGTTAGGCCGATCGTCTAATTATCTAGATGATCGACACAACATTACACTCGATCGCCGGGAGATTCAAGGCCCCTCGATCAAAGAGAAAGAAGAGCCCGCGGAAAACGTTTTCGGGACCTGCCCGGAAAATGCGAGAGTCACCGAAAACCTGTGATTCTGACCAATTGTCGTGGAGAGGTGGCGCATAAAAACAGCCGGGACTTATGGCAGAGCCATAAGTTCCGGCTGTTAACGGAATACCCCCAAGGGGACTCGAACCCCTGTCCCTAGGCTGAGAACCTAGTATCCTAGGCCGCTAGACGATGGGGGCATCTTCCGGCGGTTTCATTCTGCACCGTTGAAGCGGCGAAGTCAAGTTCCCGACACCGCGATCAAGGAGGATGGGTGCGCCAACGGATTCCGGCACCATTCGCTCCAGGCTTGGTGGAAGCCGAAAAAGGTGTCAGGAACCGTTTCCTGACACCTTTTTTCTCCCTGATCCCTTCTCCCCCTGGGAGAAGGTGCCGCGAAGCGGCGGATGAGGGGCTTCTCGCCTTGCGATCCGGCCACAAGGGGAACCCTCATCCGGCCTACGGCCACCTTCTCCCGGGA
>JAYUFP010000517.1:0-1596 GCA_043738665.1 Isosphaeraceae bacterium | reverse complement strand
CGGACGGACAAAGGATGACGAACTCTTCGCCGCCGTACCGGGCGACCACGTCCTGGTCCCTGGTGTTTTCCTTGAGGGCGGAGGCGACCATCCGCAGGGCGTCGTCGCCGGCGGGGTGGCCGTGGGAATCGTTGTATCGCTTGAAGTGGTCGACGTCGATCATGATCAAGGAAAGCGACGTGTCCTGACGCCTCGCGAGCGAGAAGTAGGTTGCCAGATCCTCGCGGAACCGGCGGCGATTCTTGACCCCGGTCAACTCGTCGACCGTCGCCAAGTCCCCGAGCAGCGTGTTCTGACGGGCGAGCGCCTCGTGAACCGAAAGGATGCGTCCGGCGATCTCAAGGCGGATGGCGAGTTCGTCGGCGTCCGGCGGTTTGATGAGGAAGTCGTCGGACCCGGCGCGGAGTCCGTCGAGGCGGTCCTGTCGACGATCCTTCGAGGTGAGAAGGATGACGTAAACGTAACCGCGGTCCTTCCGCCCCCGGACCTTCCTGCAAAGCTCAAGGCCGTCCATCCGCGGCATGACCCAGTCCGAGATCAGCACGGAGATGGAAGTCCGTTCGAGGACGTCCCAGGCTTCGACCCCGTCGGCCGCCACGGTAACCTCGTGACCCAGACGTTCCAGGCTCTTGCGGAGGAAAAGCGCGGAGGTCGCATGATCTTCGGCGATCAAAATCTTCATGCCGCGACTTCCCTGGATGAATCAAGGAACGACCGCAATCGCCCCCAAATTTCCCGGGCCGTCGCGGTCGCCGCGCGAGCGGCCCCCAGGTCGCCGTCGCGGCCCGCCTCTTCAAGCTCTCCGCAGGCGCCGGCGAGTTCGTCGGCCCCGATCGTCATTGAAGCCCCCTTCAGGCCGTGCGCGGCGTCGGCGATCCGTGCCGCGTCCCCGGCCGCCAGGGCGTTCGCGATCGCCGTGAACGATTCCGGCGCGGCCTCGAGGAATGAGTCGAGCAACTCTCTGGCGAACTCCCGGTCGTCGCCGCACCGCGCGACCAGTTCGTTGAACAGTCGGGACATTCTTAGGGAATCCGTGTCCGGGACTGTCGTCGGTTCCGGCCGGTTGGAATCCTGTTGCGTTGGATGGAGGTCTTCGAGGGCTTGAAAGAGATCCGCAAACCGGATCGGCTTGGGGAGGTAGCCGTCGAAGCCCCTCGACAGGCAGCGCTCTTTGTCGCCCTTCATGGCGTGGGCGGTCAGGGCGATGATCGGAACGTGCTTGCACCCGGGATTCGGCGACGAGCGGATCATCGACAACGCCTCGAACCCGTCCAGGACGGGCATCTGCACGTCCATGAGCACGACGTCGAAGCGTTCCAGGAAATACGCCTCGACGGCCTTCGCGCCGTCGATGGCGACGACGACCGAGTGGCCGATGCCCTCGAGCATGTGGACGGCGAGCTTTTGGTTGACGGGATGATCTTCGGCCAAAAGGATGTGCAACGTTTTGGAGGCGGATCGCCGCGACAGCCGTGGATTCCGGCCCGTCCCCGGAGACGTCTCCGGGGCGATCCCGGCGGGGCAAGGCAGGGCCGTCATCAGGGCGTCGAAGAGTTCCGATTGACGCACGGGCTTGGTCAGCAAGCAGGCGATGCC
>JAYUFP010000516.1:0-5185 GCA_043738665.1 Isosphaeraceae bacterium | reverse complement strand
GATGCTCGCCACGTACATGACGACACTCAAAGAGACGGATCACCATTTCTACATGACCGGGGTCAGCCAACGTGGGCTTACGGGCACCGGCGAGTTCAAATTGAAAGTGACGGCCTGACATGGCCGATGACAGTCGCGACTATCTCGGCGTCGGTTGGAAGTTCCCGCTCCAGGTCACCCCGGACGGGAAAATCGCCCGCGCGCGGTTCGAGCAGCGGGTTGAAGAATCGATCTATCTGATCCTGAACACGGCGAAGGGCGAACGGGTGATGCTTCCGGACTTCGGCTGCGGGATCCACGACCTCGTCTTCGCGCCGAACAACGCGTCCACTCCCACTCGCGTCGTTCAGGCCGTCCGCAAGGCGCTCATCGCGCACGAGCCGAGGATCGACGTGCTGGACCTCGATGCCGCGTCGACCCCCGAACAGCCGAACCTGCTGCTCATCCGGATCAGCTACCGAATCCGCGCCAACAACGCACTCGGGAACCTCGTCTACCCGTTTTACATCCGGGAAGGGGCCTGACCCATGCCGATCCAGGACGCCCTCCCGGTGATCGACGACCGCCGCTATGACCAACTCCTCGCCGAGGTCCGCACGAGGATCGCGCGCTACACCCCGGAATGGGCACCGGTCTGGACCGACCTCAACGACAGCGACCCCGGGATCACCCTCGCACAACTCTTCGCGTGGATGACCGAGCTGCTCGAATACCGGCTCGCGCTGGTGCCCGAGCTGAACTACATCAAGTTCCTTCAGCTCATCGGGATCGAGCTCCAACCCGCCGCGCCCGCGACGACGCAACTGACATTCCCGATCCTCGACAAGTTCACCGACCCCACGGTGATCGTCCCCAAGGGAACCCAAGTCTCGGCCCAGGCCCCCGGCGGCGGGCCTCCCTTGGTCTTCGAAACCGACCGCGCGTTAGTCGCCTTGACAGTTCCGTTAATGGCGGTCCGCTGGGACGACGGATTCGGTATCAAAGACATCACCGCGGCGAACGCGGGCGCGACCGATGGATTCGAGCCGTTCGGCCCGGCCCCCGCCACCGGCATCGCGTTCTTGCTCGGCTTCGGCGCGGCGGTCGGCATCCCGCAGATCCAGCTCGACCTCGCCTTCTGGGCCGCTCCCTCGGCCGTCGCCGCGACGCGCGCCACCTGCGGCCTGGGTTCCACGCCGGTCTTCCCTCCGGCCACCCTTGCCTGGGATTACCTCGATGGCGCGATCTGGAAGCCGCTCATTCTCCTCAAAGACGAGACCCGCGCCTTCACACTCAGCGGCCATGTGATCCTGAAGACTCCCTCGGCAGGTTCGATCACGAAGGCGACGATCCCCGCCCTCAAAGACCTCCTCTGGATCCGCGCGCGGGTGCTGACCAGCGAATACTCCCAGCCGCCGAAACTCCTGGCAGTCCGCACCAACACGGTCGCCGCCACCCAGGCCCAGTCCGTCGAGGACGAGGCGCTCGGCGGCAGTAACGGCGAGCGCAATCAGGTATTCACGCTCGGAAACATCCCCGTTCTGGCGGGCAGTCTCGACCTTCAGGTCGACGAAGGGGATGGCTTCACGTCGTGGGACGAGGTCGCCGATTTCTTCGCCTCCGGTCCCAACGACCTGGTTTACACCCTCGACCGGACCAGCGGCGAGATCCGCTTCGGCGACGGCATCAACGGCGCGATCCCCGTGGCCAACCCCGACAACGCCGACGGCAATGTCGTGGCGAGAGTCTATCAGTACGGCGGCGGCAGGGCGGGCAACCTTCCCGCGGGGGCCGTCAAGACGATGGTCAACACGGTCGCGGGGGTCGACGACGCTAAGGTCGGCAACCTCCTTCCTTCAAGCGGAGGGCGCGACGAAGAGACGCTCGACAACGCCAAGAAGCGCGCACCCGCGTTGGTGAAGAGCCGCTGCCGCGCGGTGACGGCGGACGATTTCGAGTACCTCGCCACCCAGGTCGCCGACGTCGTCCGGGCCAAGGCTTTGCCGCTGTTCCATCCCGACTTCCCGGGCGTCCGCGTGCCGGGCGTGGTCACGGTGATCGTCGTGCCGGACGGTGGCGGCAATAACCCGATGCCGTTGCCGAGCGAGGGAACCTTGAAGTCCGTCTGCGCCTACCTCGACCAGCGCCGGCTGCTGACGGCCGAGGTCTACGTCATCCCCCCGACGTATCAGCTCGTGGTGGTTAAAGGACAGGTCATCGCCACCGATTCCGCCGACCTCGCCGAGGTCTCCGAGGCTATCGAAGCCATGCTCCAGGCCTACTTCCACCCCATCACCGGCGGCGAAGCCGGCAACGGCTGGCCGTTCGGCGGGACCATCTATTTTTCACTCGTCTATCAAAAGGTGATGAATATCATCGGTGTTCAAAGCATCGTCAACCTGACGATCTCCATCGACGGCGTCGCCGCCCCGGTCTGCACCGACGTCCCGATCGGACCCGAAGCGCTCGTGTATTCGACCCGGCACGAAGTCCAGGTGAATTACGCCCTCGGCGCGTGAGCCGTTCAAGCCACAACGAACCGACGATCAACCATGACACCGTCATCCTATCTCCCACCGATCCCGAAACCGCCCCACGACCCGAAGTCGTGGCTGCTGAACGGTCGCGCCGGGTGGAAAGCGATGACGCACGTCGGCCTGGAATTTCGCCCCGGAGACCTCGCGCTCTCGCTGATCCCCTTGGCCGGGTCGGGGCGCTCTCTCGACGAGCCGAGTGGCAGCTTCGGCGGGCTCAGGCCGCCGGGCAACGTCGCGACCGGCATCGACGGAGAAGTGTACCTGCTTGATCTCTCACAAGGCCGAATCAATCGGTTCGACCCCTGCGCCTGCGGTTTCGTGAAGGTCGCCGGGTTCGGTGGCCCGGGCGATGGACCCGGGCAGCTTCGCGACCCGCACGGGATCGCGCTATGCCGCGGCCGATTGTTCGTCTGCGACACGGGTCACCACCGTGTCTCCGTGTTCGACGCATATCGGTTCACGAGCCGGGGAACCTGGACACCACCCCCTTCGGCCAAGCTGGCACAACCCTGGCAGCCCTTCGCGATTGCGTTCGACGGCGAGGGCCGAGCGTTCGTGACCGACCCCGCAAATGGAATGGTGCATCGATTTTCATCATCAGGCCGATGGGAGACGGCCTTCCCCGGTTTCGGCGATGTGGCATGGATTGCCGTGGATTGTGCCGATCAACTGCGAGTGATCGTCAATGGCGAGACCGGCGTTCGTACCGTCGGCGGTGACGGCCAACCGCTCGACCCTCCGACGGGGAAGCCGACGCGTCCTGAATTCCTGGCTTCCTTCTTTCCGCATGCGTCATTCCCGGTAGACTCCTCGGGAAACCTTCACCTGGCCGCATTCCTTCCCGAGTCGTGTTTGCCGACGTCGCCGCCCGCGGGATGCGGCCCGGTTCGCCCCTCGCCTGAGCCCGGCCTATTCGACCTGAACGGGAACCCCGTTGACCCACTCTCGGTGCCACCGGCAACCCCCCCGGGTTTTGCATTACCTGCGCCGGGCGTGCCGAGTGGCGTCTATCTCACTTCCGCACTCGACAGCAACCTCTATCAGTGCCAGTGGCATCGTGTGATCCTTCAGGGAGTGGTACCGAAGGGGACGCGCCTCGTCGTCGATACGTTTTCGTCCGAGGCACTCCAGAGCGATGCCGAGATTCAAGCTTTGCCTGATGCCTCCTGGCAAACGAAGCTGGCTGTCAGCCGGTTGGACGGGGAGTGGGACGGACCTGTCCGTAGCAATGGTGGACGCTACCTGTGGCTCCGGCTGAGGTTTGACAGTAACGGCATCGACACGCCGGTCGTCTCGCGGGTGATTGTCGAGTACCCCCGGATCAGTCTCCGCCGGTATCTGCCCGCGGTCTTCGGGGTCGAGCCCGTCAGCGCCGATTTCACGGACCGGTTCCTGACACTCTTCGACATCGTTTTTCGACAGATCGAATCCGCGGTCGATACCCAGGCCCGCTTCTTCGACCCGATGGCGACGCCTTCGACGCGCGACCCGCGGACCGGGGTCGACTTCCTGAGCTGGCTCGCCGGCTGGATCGGCCTCTCGCTCTCGCGGTCGTGGCCCGAGAGGAAGCGGAGACGGTTGCTTGCGGAAGCGGGAAAACTCTACAACATCCGCGGCACCCGCGAGGGACTACGCCGACAACTCATGCTCTACCTCGGTATGGAAGAGGCCGACGACCGTTGCAACGACGCCTTTCCGGACGCCTGCTGCCCGCCGAAGCCGCTGAACTGTTTCCAGAAGCCGCCCCGAAAGCGCTGGTCGCCTCCGCCGTTGATCCTCGAGCATTACCGAATGAGGCGCTGGCTGATGCTCGGAGCGGGAAGACTCGGAGACGACGCGGCGCTCTGGGGCCGGAGCATCGTCGGCCGTACCGAATTGGGCTCCGGAGCGGAACTTGGCAAGACGCGACTGGACGCGAAGGGTCAGACCGACGACCTCCTCGACCCGTTCCGCGTCTACGCGCACCGGTTCACCGTGTTCGTCCCCGCATGTTTTGGAGAGGACGATACCGGCCGCCGGGCGCTCCAGACGTTGATCGCGTCGGAGAGCCCCGCGCACACGAGTTTTCAGGTGAAGTACGTGGCGCCCTTCTTCCGGATCGGCGTCCAGTCCACGATCGGATTCGATGCCGTGATCGGCCGCGCCCCGCAGGGTGTCACCCTCGGCCAGACCGCCCTGACCGGCTCGAACGCCTTGACGGGTTCCCCCGGCGCGACGGGGTCCGCGATCGGTGTCGGCGGCCGGATTGGAACCATGACGCTCCCTTAAAAGACAGTCGGGCGCCTGATCTCTACAGAACCGCGGCCAGATGCCAAGGAGACGACACTAATGCCCTGCTCCGACCACGGAAAACACGACGGGACTTGCCCGGAGTGCGAGGCCGTCGCCTTGACACGTAACCACTATTTCACCGGCAAGCTGATGCAGGTCGCCGACTTCGACACCGAGCAACGGTACGTCGTCGAGCGGCTCCGCCGCCACCTCCGCAACCTCCACGGCTGGGGCGTGGTTTGCGGCTTGAAGGTCAAGCAGCACCCGCAAACCGCCTGCCAGTCCCGGTTCGTCCGCGTTGAGCCGGGGACGGCCGTGGACTGTTGCGGCCACGAGATCGTGGTGCCGGTCGCCGACTGCGTGGACCTGAACCAACTCCCCGCCGTCAAGGCGCTCAT
>JAYUFP010000515.1:0-1599 GCA_043738665.1 Isosphaeraceae bacterium | reverse complement strand
GTTCCATCCTAAGCACGAACTTTCTGAACGTTTATCGACCGTACTGTAATCAATTGGTGAATTCTTCGCAAGTGCCGATCGACGCGCTGTTCAACTCGCCTTGAGAAAGAGTTAGACACGGTGCCATATTTCCAGGTTTGCCGTCGTCAGTCCAGCCCCGGAAACCAAGCCAGCGACCGCCCGATCATGGCGGCGACGCCATCGCGACCGACCGCGACAGATCCTAGAGGTTCATCGCAAACCGTCCGCCAGCGGACCCGGCCGTCGAGATCGGAACAGATGAGGTGGACCCCTTGATGCGAGATCCGTCTCGGCTCGCCTTTCCGGTTGACCCCGAAAACGTCGCCCGCGGTCTCCGACGATTTGCCCTGGCCGCGAAGGTGACCGGCCCCGTCAAACGCTTGAACCCTCCCGTCAGGCGCGACGACCACTGCCAAGGGCCCAATCCAATGAAATTGCCAGCCTTCCCAGGCCACCGGAGATTCCCAGAGCACATTTCCCCGCACGTCATGACCGCGGACGACCTGCGACCGCCTCGCCAGTGTCAGCCAGGCCACGCCCGTGGGAGCGTTCTCCAGTGAATCAATGAGGCAGAGCGGCTCGGCCGGATCGGCCTGGTAAGCGCCCAGCGAGACCCCCGCGGCGTCGTAAACCGTGAGAACTCCGCCGTCGGTCGTCACGGCGGTGTACCCTAGCGGGTTGATTGCGATTTCCTCGACCGCCGCCTTCATTTCCAGCTTCCAGATCCAGCGCCCGGAGATCGTCGCCCTGCCGATCCGGTCGCGCTCCTGCACGATCGCGAGGCCGTAAGATTCGGGAAGGATGGCAAGGTGGGTGACTTCAACCAAGCTCACTTCCACCCGTTGCGTCGTTTCCTTGACGGCGTTAAACAGAACGATCTGGCGGTCCGTGGCGCCGGCGATCCATCCCGGTGCGGTGCGAATGATCCGGCCGACTCCGACGATCTCGGGCGCGTAGCCGAGGTTGCGGCCTTCCGTCGTCAGGATCTGAAGCCGCAGGCTACTCGGGAAGACAACGACGCGGCCCGGGTCGTCGAGTAGCGACAGGACCGCAGTCTCTGCGTGGTCGTCGTTTTGCACCACGGGCAACGTCCAACTCGGCGGCCGGACGACTCCGATATTGGCTCGGGGGCCACTCGCGGTCGACGACTTCGAGACCGGCGCGGAGGGCGTCTTGCTCCGTTTCGAAGGACGTTCGTCGGCGTAGAGGTCGAGCCGGACGACCTCGCCGGTGGCGTGTCCGTAAATCAGGAATCGCCCCAAAGGGTCGACTTCCAAAGCCGCCACGGCGCGGGGGAGCCCGTTCTTCCACCGGACGTTGCCGCCCGAGTTCAAAACGGAAAGCTCGCCTTCGAGGGTGGCGACGGCCATGATCCGCCCGGCGAAGTCGGGAACCGCGTGCGTGCAAGTTCCGCCGAGGTGATAGGCCCCGGCGTTGTGGCCGTGCAAGTCATAGCGCTGAACACCGTGGGTGAAGCAGCTCGCAAGGATCATTGCGCCGTCGCCCGTGCAGGCCAATCGTCCGACGTTGGCGATCTGTCGGTCTTGCCAGAAGGGCTCGACGTTCAGTTTGCCCCCT
>JAYUFP010000514.1:0-5207 GCA_043738665.1 Isosphaeraceae bacterium | reverse complement strand
GCCCTTCAAGGCGCGGTCGGGTTCGTCGACTCCAAGATAGCTATCGACCTCGACGTCCCAAATGTAGTCGACCTTCGGGTTGGCGAAGATTCGGTCCTGCATCACTTTGGAGGCCCGGAGTGCGTCGCGGCGGTGGATCAGGGTCACCTGGCTTGCGAAACGGGTAAGGAACGTGGCTTCCTCAACGGCCGTGTCTCCGCCGCCGACGACCCCGACCTTCCTGCCTCGGTAGAGTGCGCCGTCGCAGGTCGCGCATGTCCCTAACCCGTAGCCCATCCAGTGCATTTCCTTGTCGAGGCCGAGCGTTCTGGCGGAGGCTCCCGTGGCGATGATCAGGGCGTCGGCGGTGTATTCGAAGGTCTCGGCCTCGGGGTCAGAAGGGTCGGCCGAGGTCTTCACTTTAAACGGCCGTTCCGAGAAATCGACGTTCGTCACGGACTCGAAACGGGTATCGGCGCCGAATTTTTTGGCCTGGAGGCGCATGGCGTCCATGAGGTCGGGGCCGAGGACGCCCTCGGGGAAACCAGGGAAGTTCTCGACGGTGGTCGTCCATGTGAGCTGGCCGCCGGGCTCTCTCCCTTCGAAGACCTTGGGGGCGAGATTGGCCCTCGCGGTGTAAAGCGCGGCGGTGAGGCCGGCGGAACCCGAGCCGATCACGATCACTGAGGAATGCGACTGCGACATCATAGCCTCGATAGAGCCTGGAGCAGGCTTGGCAGACGATACCGACCCATTTTGAATTGGCACATGCTGCCAGAAATCACCACAGTCTCCAAGTCCCGAATGCCATTGTACGCAAATTCCCCGGATAGGGTCACGAAGAAGCGGATTCCGTGTAGATTGTAAGCAAGGGTAAACCGAAGGATGTGCCCCGGGGCGACGTCGCCCCGCGAGCCTATTTTTTAGGCTGACGGGCCACGAGTGAACTCATAACCTACATTCCTTTTGATAGCCCGCACCCCAAGCCCTCGGGGCTGGATCGATGGGGGAGTGATCGAGGTGCGGCCCGCGCCCAGAGAGAGGATGAAGCGCTATGTTGGTGCTGACCAGGAAGTTGATGGAAAAGCTTTTTATCGGCGACGACATCTGCGTGACTGTCGTGCGGCTTGAGGGGGGACAGGTCCGGCTCGGGATCGAAGCCCCGCGAGACATCACGGTAGTCCGCGCCGAACTCGTCCCGGAGCGCCAGTATGCGCCCCCCCGTGGTCATGGTGACGTCAGGCAATCCGCCGCGACTCCGCCCCATTTGAACCCGTCCGCGGGTGCTCCGACCCCCTCCGCGGTCCCCGCGGCGAACGGCGAGGACCGCGTCGGCGACGTCAGGATTCCACAAGCCTCGGCTCATGGAATCGATAGCCGACGCCGCGGACGGTTTCGATGAGGTCGGCGGCCTCTCCCAGCTTTTTACGAAGGCTCTTCACATGGACGTCGATCGTCCGTTCCAGGACGACGGCGTCCTCCCCGATCGCGGCGTCCATCAGTTCATAACGTGTGAAGGCACGCCCGGCCTGACGGAGTAAAACTTCAAGGAGCCGGAACTCCGTCGGCGTCAGCGGCAGTTCCTCGCCTTGAAACAAGGCGCGGTGGCTGTGACGGTCGATCGTCACCCCTTGACTTTTGAATAGCGATCCGTTCGCCGGCTCTTCCTGGGCCTGTCGCTTGCGGATCTCTTTCTTGATCCGCTCGATAAGAACCTTGACGCTATAAGGCTTGGTCACATAGTCGTCGGCACCCATCGCGAAGCCGACGAGCTGGTCGGATTCCTCCGCCTTGGCAGTGACCATGACGATCGGGATTTCACGGGTCCCAACCCCGTTCCGCAACTCCCTCGCCACTTCCAGACCGGGCTTCACCGGCAGCATCAGGTCCAAAACGATCAGGTCGGGCAGCTTTAGTTGGGCTTGCCGAAGCCCGTCCTGGCCTTCATAGGCGACAAGGACCTCAAAGCCCTCGCGCTCGAGGTTGACTGAGAGAACCTCGACCAGCGCCCGCTCGTCTTCGATCAAGAGAATCTTCGGCTTCGGCATCGTCGGGTCGCCCATCTCTGGTTCGGCTTCGGAGTCGACGTGGTAGGCAACGATCCTAAGGCACAAAGGTCACACGATTGTGTGGAAATCGTGAATTTTTAATGAAGATCTCCCAAGACATCAGGACTTGCACCGCCTGCGCGGCTCGATCGAACAGAACATGATCAGGGACCGTAACAAGGCCCTTCGGAGTTGAATTCCGCAGAAAGGATTGAGCGGAAGCGGTTCCGGACTTCGGAGGAAAGGATGATTCCGATGCGGTCGTTCATTTGCATGGTTCTGCTGCTGAGCGTCTCCGGTTGTTCGCATCCCGAAGGTGTTCGACAGCCCGTGCCGGGTGCCGTCGCGGCATGGTGGGCTCACGTCCGCGAGCTGAACAAGCCGGACCCCATCGAGATGCGGAGGGAGGAGTTCTTGAAGATGTCCCTCAAGAATCAGCGTCGGTACGCGTCAAAGTTGGGGTACTATTGAACCGCCGGAGTACGCGATCGTTCTCGAGTGGGGATCGAGTGAGATGCCTTGAAGCGGCTTGGATCGAGTTCCACAAGAAAGTCGCATAGGCGTGGATGAGAACCCGTCTTGGGATTAAGATCGCGGGTGCGTCGACCGGCCGCCGTTTCCCATGAGGTGCTCTCCATGCCGACGAATTTCGTCCTCACCCTGACCGGACCCGATCGGATCGGCATCGTCGATGAGGTGACGGGACTCTTACTCGAACGGGACGGGAACGTCGAAACGAGTCGGATGGCCCGCCTCGGCGGCGAGTTCGCGGTCCTCATGCTGGTCTCGATGCCCGTGGAGCAGTTCGCCAACCTGCATCGTGGCCTGGAAGGTCTGACCGCCCAGGGATACAAGGCGACGATCTCACCGACCGCGCAAACCTACGCCGAGGCCCACCGCGGCTGGCTCCCGTATAGGATCGAGGTCAGGGGCGCCGACCACGAGGGGATCATTCATGAAGTCGCCCACTACCTCTCCGAACACGGCATCAGCATTGAAGCGATGGACTCGGAATCCGCCCCGGCGCCGACCAGTGCGGTCCCACTTTTTTCCATGACCGCGCAGGTCATCGTGCCCCCCGCCCTGACCGGGAAGGGCTGGGAGGCGGGTCTCGAAGCGATCGGCAGTCGCTTGAATCTGGATATCACGGTGTCCGAGTCGGGGTGAGTTTCGCGAAGAGCGAGATCGATAACCCGTCAGGAGACAGGATCTCCCTTGGGTCGCTCGTCGATCCTGATTCCGAGCCAGAAAAACACACCCACCAGACAGATCAACGCGCCCAGCGCAAGCGCGTATCCCCAACCGTAACGCTGCCCGATCCAGGGTGTCATGACGGGGGCGAGCATGCCGCCCGCATTGCCCCCGGTGTTGAAGATTGCCGCCGAGCTTCCGCGACGCCGTCCTCCGATCTCGATGGCCGTCACCCAGAACGCACCCTCGGTCGTTCCCACCACGCCAAGCGCCAGCGCGAACCACATGACGATCCAAGCGGGTTCCGTGGCCATGACCCCGACGATCAAAAGGATCGCGCCGAACAACATTCCGGCCATCGGCATCACACGTCTGGCGCGACGCCCGTACGCCTTTTCGAGGCGGTCGCTGATCCATCCGCCAAGCGGCATGCCCACGGCCATCGCCAGCGGAGGAATCGCGGCATAAGCCCGGCTCCTCGACTCGGGAAGCTTGAGCACGGTCTGGAAGTAGTAATTCATCCAGTAAAAGAATAAATACTGAAAGTAACCGACGGTACCGTAACTGATCGTCAGCAGGATCAAGCTTCGGTCCTTCAGAAGACTCCACCAGCCTGCGAACATGGAGGATTCGCGATCTCGGTGCGAGTCGCGATGAACGGGGTCCTTGGCCACGCACTGACTCCAGGCCACGGCGAGGGCAAAGGTGGCGACCGACGCGATCAGGAACGCCCCAGGCCAGTCGATCAGGTCGATCAGGGCTCCGAAGAGCAGCGGGGTCACCGCCACCCCGACCAGGGCCGATCCGGTGACCAGCCCACTGGTCCGCGAACGACTCCCCGCGGGCATCCAGAGCCCGACCCCCGAGGCACACGCAGGGAATAGCGGTGCCGAGATGATCCCCATGAGCCCCCGAACCACCACCAGGGCCGCGAAGGCCGTCGTGCCGTCGCGGACCGTCAGCCCGACAACGCCGGTCAGGGCGACGAAGACCGCCGAGCCGACGAGAACGGTAAGCAGGGCGAGTCGAGGACGGACCCTGTCGATAAAGAGCCCGCCGGGGATCTGGCATATCATGTACGTGAGAAGAAAGGCAAAGTAAACCGTCCCCATCTGGGTCGGCGAGATCTCGTACTGTGCCATGATCCGCGTGTCGCCGGCCGTGGCGATACTCACGCGGTTGACATAACCGACGAACGAGATCGCCATCAGGAACGGGACGACGTCCCAGCCATTGCGGAGGGTGTCCTCTGCGGTGTTTGAAGTGCCCGGCTCGGCGAGGGAAGTTGGCGTGCTAGTCACGGTCGTCCACCCGGTATTTCTGAAGGGCGTCGCGGTTCAAGATGATCCCGAGCCCGGGTTTGTCCGGGATCGAGATCCGGCCGTCGGTAATAACGAAGTCGTCGACAAGAAGCTCGCGACGGAGCGCGGATTCCGACAGTTCACGCGGCATGAACTCGATATAGGGGCAGCAGTCGGAGGCCGCCGCGAGATGGGCGCTGGCCGCGATGCCGATCCCGCTCTTCCAGCAATGCGGTACGATCCTCAGCCCGCGCTCCGAGGCGATTTTGCTGACCTTCAACGCCGGGGTAAAGCCTCCGACGCGTCCGATGTCGGGTTGAAGGATGTCGACCTTTCCCCGGTCCGCCAGGTCGAGAAACTCGAAGTGGGTGTTCTGCCATTCCCCCGCGGCGATCGGGATCGGCGAGTGCTCATGAAGGAAGGCATGGCCTTCCAGGTCGTCGATATCGATCGGGGTTTCGATGAAATAGATAGCGTAAGGAGCCAACCTCTCGATGACCTTCAGAGCGGTCTTTACGTCGCTCCACGCATAGGCCACATCGACCATCAGGACGAGTTCGGGGCCGATCGCGCGGCGGCACTCGGCCACGATTGAGACGACGGCGTCATCGCTTTCCTGGAGTCCGTGATGGCTGTAGGGACCGTTGACGCAAACTTCCAGCTTCAACGCCCGGAAGCCCAGCGCCTT
>JAYUFP010000513.1:0-5208 GCA_043738665.1 Isosphaeraceae bacterium | reverse complement strand
GAGACCAACGCCGCGACCGCCCGGGTTCTCCAGCAAAACGGCTGCGAGGTCGTGATCCCGCGAGGGCAGGTCTGCTGTGGGGCGATCCACTATCACTCGGGCGCGGAGGCCCCCGCGCAGGCGCTAGCCCGCAAGAATATGCAGGTGTTTCGACCCGAAGAGTTCGACGCCATCATCGTCAATGCCGCCGGTTGCGGCGCGATGATGAAGGACTATCACCACCTGATGGACGCCGGCGACGAGACTGCCGCGAAGGCTTTCGTCGCCAAGGTCAAAGACATCTCCGAGTTCCTGGTCGCTCTCGGCCCGATCGCCCCAAAGCACCCGTTGAAGGCGAAAGTGACCTACCACGACGCCTGCCACCTCTGCCACGCTCAAGGCGTTCGTGCGCAGCCGAGACAACTCCTCGGCATGATCCCCGGGCTCACCCTGGTCCCTCTCGAAGAAACCGAGCTGTGCTGCGGAGCGGCGGGGACTTATAACCTCACGCAGCCCGAGATGTCGGAGCGATTGGGGCGTCGAAAGATGGACAACATCGCCGCGACGGGCGCCGAGATCGTCGCCACCGGCAACGTCGGTTGCATTCTCCAGATCGCGCGAAAGGTGAAGGAACGTGGAAGCCCGATGAAAGTCGTGCATCCGATTGATCTTCTCGACCGGGCTTACCGGGGCGCGTAGGCGGCCGGAATCCGACCGCGGATGACACAGATGAAGAAAGATAGCTTAGAACGAGACTTTAACGATTTGATCTGTTTTTTTCATCTGAGGTGATCTGCGTCATCCGCGGTAAGATTCTTGAATTTCGATTCACATCGCGATATGCGTCACAACCGCCTCGATCAGCCCGCCGAGGCGAGGCACGGCCTGTCTGCCCGCTTCGATCACTTCCTCGTGAGTGATCGGCGCGCCGGTCACTCCCGCCGCGGCGTTTGTCACCAGGGCGAACGCGAGGACTTCGATCCCGCAGTGTCGCGCCACGATCGCCTCGGGAACGGTCGACATCCCCACCACGTCCGCACCCAAGGTCCGCAGCATGGCGATCTCGGCGGGCGTTTCGTAGCTCGGTCCCGGCAGGCAGGCGTAAATTCCCCGACGGAGTTCGATCCCTAAGTTCGCGGCCCGTTCGGCGGCGACGATGCGGAGTCTCTGCGCGTAGACTTCGGTCATGTCGGGAAAGCGCGTACCGAATCGGGCGTCGTTGCCTCCCCTGAGCGGATTCCGGCCGATCAGGTTCAGGTGATCAGAGAGGCAGACGATCTCGCCCGTCCGGTAATCGAGGTTGAGCCCACCAGTCGCCGCGGTGAGGATCAAGACCTCGACACCGAGCCGCTTCAAGACGCGAACCGGGAACGTCACGGTTTCCAGGTCGTGGCCTTCGTAAAAATGAAATCTGCCTTGTAAATAGAGGACGCGCGACTCACCCAACGACCCGCGGACCAGGTTCCCGTGGTGGCCTTCAACAGTCGGACTGGGGAAGTGGGGGATCGACGCGTAAGGGAGAACCGTCTTCTCGGAAAGCCGGTCGGCAAGCGGACCGAGCCCCGAACCGAGGACCACGGCGACCTTCGGCGAAGTTCCGATCCGAGAACGGATCGCGGCCGCGGCCTCCTCGGCGCGGTCGAATAGCGAGGCGTTCATAGCAAGATCCCCGCGATGCAGGCCGAGAGAAAATTGGCGAGTGTCCCCGCGAGCAAGGCCCGGAACCCGAGCCGGGCGAGGTCGGCCCGTCGTTCGGGGGCCAACGCACCGATCCCGCCGAGTTGAATTCCGATCGAGCTGAAGTTCGCGAAACCACAGAGCGCGAACGTCGAGATCGTGAATGCCCGGGCGCTGATCTTCGCCTTCAGCCCGCCGAGTTCGCCGAATGCGATCAGCTCGTTCAACACGGTGCGGGTGCCGAGCAGACCGCCGACTTCGGGGCAGTCCTCCCACGGAACTCCGAGCAAATACGCCGCGGGTGCCAGTGCGACGCCGAAAATCGATTCGAGTGAGAGGCCGTTGAAGTAGCCCAACCCTTTGTTGATCAGGGCGATGATCCCCAGGAATGCGATCAGCATCGCGGCGATGTTCAAGGCCAGACTCAGGCCTTCGCGGGTGCCGCGCGACGCGGCGTCGAGCACGTTCGCGTCGGGCCGATCGGTGTCAGGGGCCACCTCGCCCAGGGTCTCCGGTGTCTCGGTTTCGGGCACGATCATCTTCGCCAGGAGGATCGTTCCGGGTGCCGTCATGATCACGGCGGTCAGGATGTGTTTGGGGGCCACGCCGAACGCGAAATAGGCCGCCATCACGCCCCCCGAAACGTGGGCCATTCCGGAGGTCATCACGGTGAGAAGCTCCGACTTCGTGAGCCTTGGCAAGTACGGTCGGATCGTGAGCGGTGCCTCGGTCTGTCCCAGGAACAACGACGCGGCCACGTTCAGAGACTCCGCCCCGCTCGCCCCCATCAGCCTCGCCATGATCCAGGCGAACCCTCGCACGACCCACTGCATCAGGCCCAGGTGATAGAGCACCGCGAACAGCGCGGCGACGAAGATCACCGTCGGCAAGACACGGAACGCGAAGACGAAACCCGCGGGACCGCCCGGGTCGACGAGTTTACTTCCAAAAACAAATTCGGACCCCTTTATGGCGGAGCCGAGCACTTCCTTGACGACGTCCCCGGCCCGGGTCAGAAAATGTTCGCCGGCGGGAACCCGTAGAACGAGTAACGCGAACGCCCATTGAAGTCCCAATCCCCACAGGATCACCCGAAGTGAGATCGCCCGCCGGTTTGAGGAGACCGCGTAGGCCAAGCCCAAGATCGCGGCGATTCCCACGAACCCGCGCAAACGCTCGGTAATCGGCGTGGGAGGTGCCGTGGGAGAAACGGAGACCGCCGGGCTCTGCTCGGCAGGCGGTTTCGCGTCCTGACCGTACGCGACGCACGCCGCCGCCGACAGCAGGACAAGGCCGAGAGCGAACACCACCCAACGCATTGGCATCAACTTTCTCAAATTTGTGCCCTGCCCGAGAGTTATATCAGTGTCATTCGTCTTAGAATTCACTTTGGCGCTTCAGATCCGTTCGACGATCAGTTCCGGAACCGTCACACGCTCGTCGCCGATCGTGTACGCGTCGCGGATCATATTCTTCGCCGCGTCGAGGGCACTTTCGTCGTTCACCAGAAGCGTGCAGAGCGGTTCACCGGCCTTCACCGCGTCGCCGACCTTTTTGTGGAGGATCACTCCCACGGCCGGGTCGATGGTCGAATCGACGCGCGCCCGGCCCGCTCCCAGCAGCATCGTCGCGTGCCCGACGGGCCTGGCGGCGAGGGTGGCGACGTAGCCGTCATGGCGCGCCAGGATTTGATGAGTCGACCGAGCCCGCGGCAGGGCCGAGTCGCGATCAACCACCGCGGGGTCACCACCTTGGGCTTCGATCACGCGGCGGAACCGGTCGAGGGCGGAGCCGTCGGCGATTGTCTTGGCACAAATCGTTCTCGCTTCGGTCAAATCGTTCGCCAGTTCGCCCATCACGATCATCTCGGCCGCGAGTTCGATCGAGACTTCCATCAGGTCGGCCGGGCCTTGACCCTTCAGGCAGGCCACGCACTCGCCGATCTCCACCGCATTGCCCACGGCCTTTCCCAACGGTTGGTCCATCCTCGTGATCAAGGCCCGCATCCGCTTCCCCAGCCTTCGGCCGATCGCCACCATCGACTGGGCCAACGTCTGGGAATCCTCCAGACTCTCCATGAACGCGCCGTTGCCCGTTTTCACGTCGAGGACCAGCCCGTCGATCCCCTCCGCCAGCTTTTTCGACATGATCGACGCCGAGATCAGCGGGATCGATTCGACAGTCGCGGTGGCGTCGCGCAAGGCATAGAGCCGCTTGTCGGCCGGGGCGATCTCCGCGGTCTGGCCGATCAGGACGAGGCCGCACGCGTTGAGCACTTCCTTGTAACGCTTGAGATCGAGGTCGACACGAAACCCCGGGATCGCTTCCAGCTTGTCGAGGGTTCCACCGGTGTGTCCCAACCCTCGACCCGAAACCATCGGAACCGGAACCCCTGCCGCCGCGGCGATTGGCGCGAGGATCAATGAGGTCTTGTCGCCCACTCCGCCAGTGCTGTGCTTGTCGACCTTGAGGCCGGAAGTCGCGGAGAGGTCGACCACGGAACCGGAGCGCATCATGGCGTCGGTAAGTGCTGCCGTCTCGTCGGAGGTCATCCCTCGCCAGATTACGGCCATGAGGAGCGCCGACCATTGGTAATCGGCAACACCGCCCGAGGCGATGCCCGCGACCATGAAGTCGATCTCGGCCGGGTCGAGGGGGAAGCCGTCGCGTTTCTTGCGGATGATGTCGACGGCGCGCATGCGGAAAGCCCTTCAAAAGCCGATTTGATGATGGGAGGACGGCGCGCGAACCTCAGCACGGCTCCGTGCCGAACTGGCGGTCCCCGGCGTCGCCGAGTCCCGGGTGGATGAACCCGACGTCGTTGAGCCGTTCGTCGATCACGCCGACATGGATGGGGACGTCGGGCATGGCGTCACTCAGGCGCTGAATTCCCTCGGGGGCCGCGATCAGGGCGAGAAACTTCAGTCTGGGAATCCCCGCCGCTTTCAGGACCTCACATGTCCGGATCGCCGATCCGCCGGTCGCCAGCATGGGGTCGACCACGAGGGCGAGCGAGATTCTGGGTTGTTTCGGCAGCTTGTTGTAGTACTCGGTGGGTCGTAGCGTGTGCTCGTCGCGGAATAGGCCGATGTGCCAGACCTCGGCGTTGGGCAGGAGTTCCAAAACGCCGTCAGCCATTCCTAGACCGGCCCGCAGGATGGGGATGATGCCGATCCGGTCAGAGAGTACACGTCCGGGCGCAATTCCGAGCGGCGTCGTGACGTCGATTCCTCGCGTCGGGAGGTCAACCGTGGCCTCCTGGGCCAGGAGCATGGCGAGGTTTCGGACCAGGACGCGGAAATCCGGCGGCCGTGTGTTCGTTGACCGCAGGGCGGCGATCTTCTCAAGAACGACGGGGTGCGACGATGGAAAAACCAGGGGCACGAAAACCTCCCGCAGGCGCTCGGCGTGTTCTCAAAACACGATCTGGCTGTGTCGGAGTTCGACAGATCGTACACGAGAAGCCACTGATTGCGACCAGGCTTCCTCCACGATTTTTGAAGGAGCGTGATCGCCGGGTGCGCCAACGGATTCCGGCACCGTTCGCTCCAG
>JAYUFP010000512.1:0-5211 GCA_043738665.1 Isosphaeraceae bacterium | reverse complement strand
CCACAAGAACCCTGCCGCGCCGTGGGTCATCAACTGGTTGACCGGCCAGATCAACGACCGCAACGGCAACCTCGACGAAGCGATCGCGAATTACGAGTCGGTGCTGACGACCAAGATCCCCGATCGCGGGTTCGACTTCAGCCTCGACTACGAGGTCATCAACCTGATGGCGAATTCGCTCTACAACCGGGCGCGGATCGAGTTGAAAAACAGCCCGGAGCGCGCCCTTTTTTTGAGAAAGTCGCTTTCCGCTTATCGAAAGACGCTCGCGATCGATTCGGAAAACGTAGCCGCTCACTACGGACTCGGATTGATCTACAGTGAGCTCGGCCAAGACGACCCCGCGATCGTTTTTGATCCCGACGAGTTAGATCCGAACGTCATCCCGATCGAACTTTGGTCAAAGGCGATCGAGCGGGTTTTGGATTTAAAACGGGACGGGGACGCGAGGGTCGAATCCGTTCATCGGCTTCTGATCAACGGTGTGGAGAAGCTAGTTCTTGATGAGCGACCTGAGTTTTCTTCTCGGCTCGATCTTCTCCACGAACTTGTTGACAAGCTCGGCCCGCTCACTGAGGTAGAACAACCCCCACGTCTGAAGTCTGCCCTCGCGCGACTTTGCGAACACACGCATAAGAGTCTTCACAAGTTACTGAAGCCCGACGAATCCGCCGAAGGCCGCGCCGTGGCGACCGCCCGCAAGGACAATCCCGCCGCCGACCAAAACGCGCAGTCGATCGTGATTCACTCAATGCACCGTCCCGGAGCCCCCGGAATCAAACCCGCGACGAAGACCGTCGCGAACGCCGAATCGATGACGAAGGAAGGTGGAGAATGAGCACGCGACCTCGATTCCGCGGCCAAAGTGGCGGGCAGGTTGTCGAAGCAAAAGCCGTCGATTTTGTTGCGCCCATTTCCCCCCCTTGCGAAGGGGGGGCCAGGGGGGGTGGTCCCGGATCAACCCGCCACCTCGCCTTTCGATCGGTCGAAGCGCCGATGCGCGCGAGGATTCGAGTCGTTTTCGAATCCGGAGGCCAACGCCTCACCCCCCCTAGCTCCCCCTTCAAAAGGGGGGGAAAGTTGCGGTCACACGCGGCTTTTTTTGCGATGGCGCTGGGTTTCGCACTGACTGGCTGCGCGTCAAAAACCGCAACCCCCGTCATCGCCAAGCCCGTCGCCCCGGTCCGGACGAAGCCCGTCGAGGCCGCATCCCTCCCGCCGGTCAAATTTGTCAACGTCACTAAAGAATCGGGGATCAACTTCGTCCACGTCAGCGGCGCGGCGGGCGAAAAGCTGCTCCCCGAGACGATGGGCTCGGGCGTCGCCTTCTTCGATTACGACAACGACGGCGATGCCGACCTCTTCTTCGTGAACTCCGACGAATGGCCGGCCAAGGACGGCAAGCGCAAGAATACGCCCACCCAGGCGCTTTACCGCAACGACGGCAAAGGCCATTTCGAGAACGTCAGCAAGGCCGCGGGGCTGGACAAGTCGTTCTTCGGTCAGGGCGTCGCGGTCGGCGACTACGATAACGACGGCGACCTCGACCTGTATGTCACCGCCGTCGGCGGCGGTCACCTGTTTCGCAACGACGGCGGCACATTCAAGGATGTGACTGTCGAGACGAATTCGCACGCGTCCCAAGGCTGGCTCACTTCGGCCTGCTTCCTCGACATCGAGAACGACGGCGACCTCGACCTTTTCGTCGGCTGCTACCTCGCCTGGACCGAGGAGAACGACCGGGGCCAGTCGTTCACGCTCACCGGCGGCAAGCAGCGCGCGTACGGGCGTCCCTCGGCGTTCAACGGCACCTTTTGCACCCTGCTGCGAAACGACAGCGGCAAGTTCACCGACATCAGTGAGCCCGCCGGGATCAACGTCCGCACACCCGACCTGAAGGTCCCCGTCGCCAAGGCGCTCGGGGTCGCTCCCTGCGACGTCAACGGCGACGGCCTGGTTGACATCGCCGTGGCCAACGACACCGTGCCGAATTTCCTGTTCAAGAATCTCGGCCGCGGCAAGTTTGAGCTTGTCGGCACGTCAGGGATCGAGTACGACCAACTCGGCTCGGCGCGGGGGGCGATGGGGATCGACTGGGGCGACTTTAAAAACGACGGCTCGCTCGGCCTCGCGATCGGCAACTTCGCCAACGAGATGACCGCGCTTTATCACTCGGACGACCCGAAGACATTCGTCTTTTCCGACGTCGCCAATGTCTACGGCCTGGGTGCCCCGACCCAGCCCCCGTTGAAGTTCGGGCTCTTCTTCTTCGACTACGACCTCGACGGCCGCCTCGACCTGCTCATGACCAACGGCCACCTTGAAAGCGATATCCAGAAGGTCCAGGCGAGCGAGACATACGCCCAGTCCGCCCAGCTCTTCTGGAACACAGGGAAGCCAGGTAGGACGATGTTCGCCCTCGTCGGCCCCGAGGTCGCGGGTAAAGACCTCTTCGACCCGATTGTCGGACGAGGCAGCGCGTATGCCGATATCGATGGCGACGGCGATCTCGACGTCGTCTTCACCGAGAACAACGGGCCTGCCCGCCTCTTCCGCAACGACGGCGGGAACGATCAACAGTGGATTCGGCTCAAGCTCGTCGGCAAGACCTCCAACCGCGACGGCATCGGTGCGAAGGTGTCGCTGACTGCCGGAGGAATGACCCAGCGAAAGCAGCTTTTCCCGGCGAAAGGCTATTTGTCGTCGGTGGAGTTGCCGCTCACTTTCGGACTCGGCAATGAAGCGAAGGCGGACGTCGTGTCGATCGTTTGGCCTTCGGGCGAGAAGACCGAACTTAAGGACGTGGCGGCGGGAAAGGTTTATACGGTGGAGGAAGGGAAGGGAGTGCGCTGAAGTGCGGATTCGCCGACTTTGGAGCGCGGGAGCTTGATTCCGCTTCGGGTTGGTCCCGATAGCCGATGCAAGCCGCCTCACTCCAAAGTCGTTCCACATCCGCTGTCGGCCGTCCGGTCGTGAAACTTTTACAATTGTCTGTAATCGTTCACTCCCGCGTCTTGTCAGACCGTCACGTGTGTTATAATTGATCTTGAACGGGGGTGCCGTGCCGGATGCGCAGCCCCTGTCCGGAACGTCGAGAAACGACGGCAGACCGACCCCGGATCGGGCCGCTTCGCCGACCGTCCTCGTCGCCGCTGAAATCAGAGTAACCCCTTCGAACGGCAACCATGGAGCGGTGCGCGGACGGATCGGAAACGCCTCGGGAGGAGGGCGGTCTGGCTCCCGTTTCGAACACCGAAGCACTCCAGGCATTCGGCGTTCGTGAATACTCTCGGGACACCGGCCCGCCCAATCAATCTCACCCCGCGACGTCCACCCGGCCCCCGCGACCCGCGCTCTCTAGTGCGAGGATCGTCGGCGATGCGAACGCTGGTGTCGGGCCGATCGACGTGGCTCTTCTTGGCCCTCCTGTCCTGGGCGATCGCTCCGGTCCACGGGGCCGAACCCGCGGACCTTGGTGACCCCGAGACGGTCCTCCAACGTGCCCTCGAATTCGAACGCGCACGAAGCTGGTCGGCCGCCATCGACCTCTACGACAAAGCCCTCGAACAATGGCCCAGTCGGACCGACCTCAGCCACCGCCGACGGCTCTGCGAGACCCACTACCGGCTCGTAAGGCGGTATCAGGACCAGAGCTTCCGCAACGTCCTCCTCAAGCTCCCCCGAGAACGGGCACTCGGCCTGTTTGAGGAGCTGATAGAGCGGATCGAGTCGCACTACGTCGACCCCGTTCCGCTCGAACCGCTCGTCCGCAAAGGGCTCGACAACCTGGAAGTGGCACTCCGCGACCCCAACTTCTTGCGGACGAACGCCTCGCAGGCGACCCCAGAACGCGTCACCTGGCTCCGCGATGCGCTCCGCCGCCAACGTGCCCGGCTCGTCGTCCCCGACCGAGCCGCCGCTCAGGCGCATGTGCTCGCCGCGTGCGACCTCGCCCGCAAGGCCATCTCGTGCAACGACGCCCCCATCATCCTTGAATTCACTTATGGCGCCTGCGACGCCCTCGACGACTATACAAGCTACCTCACTCCCGACAAGCTCGACGACCTGTACGCGATGATCGACGGCAACTTCGTCGGGCTGGGGGTCGAGCTCAAACAAGACCCCGAGGGGCTCAAGATCGTCGCGGTGATCCGCGGCGGCCCGGCCTCCGACTCCGGGATGATGGGGGGCGACTTGATCACCCACATCAGCGGGGCACCCGTGAAAGGGCTCAGCCTCGACGAGGCCGCCAACCGGCTCCAAGGGACCGAGGGGAGCAAGGTCGAGGTCACGGTCCTCCACGCCGACGCAAAGTCCGATCTCTACAAACTCACGCGCCGTCACGTCGAGGTCGAGAGCGTCACAAACGTGAAGATGGTCGATCAGGCCGGCGGCGTCGGCTACGTCCAGCTCAACGGTTTCCAGAAAAGCTCGACCGAGGAACTCGACAAGGCGATCGCCGTCCTCCGGAAGCAGGGGATGCGGTCGCTCGTGCTTGACCTCCGCGGCAACCCCGGCGGGCTCCTGAACGTGGCGGTCGAGATGGGCGAACGGTTCATCGACAACGGCGTGATCGTGTCGACCCGAGGGCGCGCTCCCGGCCAGAGCCAGACGTACCGGGCCGGCTCGAAGGCCGTTTGGAAGATGCCCTTGTATGTCTTGATCGATCACGACAGCGCCAGCGCGAGCGAGATCCTCGCCGGGGCCTTGAAGGACCACCACCGCGCCGTGGTGATCGGCGAGCGGAGCTACGGCAAGGGGTCGGTCCAGAGCATCTTCGCCCTCCGCTCGGCACAGGCCGGACTGAAATTGACGACGGCCAAGTTCTACTCGCCGCTCTCCAGGCCGTATAGTGAACAAGGGGTGGAACCCGACGTGAAGGTTCCCGTCGAGAAGACGAAGCCGCACGTCGTCGCCAAGCCCGTCAACGGCGCCGTGGTCGAGCCGGAGGTCAACGCCCTCGACCCCGATTCCGACAAGGTATTGGGGACCGCGGTCAAGCTGGCGAAGGCGAAGCTGAATGCGTCGCGCTGACGCAAATTCCTCTGCTGATGAAGAATCCGAGGACCGTTCCCCACTGGCAAATCGCGGAAACAGGCGGCCCGGCCGCGTGCAAACCGTACTGAGCGGCTGAGCGGCTCGATCCGGATTCCGTGGTGACGATCAACGGATTCCACGATAGTGTGAGAAGGTGGCCGGTCGTCGTTGGGA
>JAYUFP010000511.1:0-15164 GCA_043738665.1 Isosphaeraceae bacterium | reverse complement strand
GGCGACGTCCGCCGGTTCCCGGGACGTCCCGAAAAAAAAAACCGACTCCGCTCGAGGGCGTTTAACGTCGCCGTGAACCAAAATTGAGGTTCATCCGTCGAATCGATCACGGACATCACGGGTTGTGAGTCGTGACGGCGATCACCGTCAGTCCTGCCGTCATGCCGACGAGCGTCGCGGCATACCCCCCGAGCCCCCATCCCGTGCGTCGAGAGAGGAGCCAGGTCTGGACCAACGTAAGCGATGCCGTCGATCCCAAGGAGGAGAGTGCCAAGCCATAGATGCCGAACCCGGGGACGAGCAAAACGAACAAGAGGATTTGCACGACCAGTGCCACCCCATAGGCTCGGGTTGCCAGGTGCACTTCCGCCCTGACGAGGAGATATTGGAACTGTACTTGCCCGAGCGCGCGAATCATCAGCCGCGCGATCAGTATCGCGAAGAGGGGACCCGCGGCGGAGTAACGAGCGTCGTAGAGGGACCGGATCGCGAGTGGGGAGAGTACGACCGCGGTGGCTCCGACCGGCAACGCCGTGCTGGCGAATTGATGACACACCTTGCGATGCCAAGACGTCTGGGTTAACGCGTCGGCCTTTCGAGCGAGCATTGAGAAGTGGATGTCGCAAGCACGAGTCACGAGGCCCTCCAGGACCGACGCGAGATTCCACGCGACGGCATACAGACCCATCTGTTCGAGCGAGACGTATCTCACCCCGACCAATCGGTCCATATTGATCCAGAATGCCATGAGGAGCGTGTTCACCAAAACCTGTCTTCCCAGGTGCCCAATTTCACGGGCCGCCTCGCGGTCCCAAACCGCTCGGGGGCGTTGCGGGCAGAGCAGGTACGAGACGATCACGGCTGCCGCCGCGCCGGCGAGCGTACCCGCGACGATCGACCAGATCGACCGTGTCGTGATGGCGAGGGCAATGCTGACGACCGTTCCGACGGCCGTCATTGTTATCTCTTCAAAGCAAAGCGCGCGGTAGTTGAGCGCCTTGCGGAGTGCGGGCATTCCGGGGCTGCGTAGAGCCATGAGCGCGGGCCGGATCGCCAGCACCGCAAGAATGCCTGCCAGTTGGGGCAACCGCGCAAACTCTGAATAAGGGATCGCGAGCGCCGCCGCGACGGCCGCGAGGGCCAACCCGCGGATCAGCCCCATCCACCACCCTGTCATGAGATAAGAGGGTTTCGACCCGTTAGGGTGCCGGACCAACGCCGGCTGAATCCCGAGGTCGGAGAGCCATTCCAGGGTCGTCAGGACCGCGAGCGCGGAACCAAGAATGCCATAGGCGTTCGGTGAGAGGATCCGCGCAAGCCAGACATTGCTGACGAGCCGGACGGTGAGCCCGGTGAGCTGCGCGAACCCCGCCCAGCCGAGGCTGAAAAGCCCCGCGCGTCCCTCTTCCGAGAGACGCCAGGAACGATGGCGAACACCCCAGTATCGGGGGCTTGTCACTGTTGTCATCAGCCGACTCGACCCCGTCTTCTCTCGGCGGAGGCTTGAATTGCCAGCGGAATCGGCCGATGTGTCCGCGATCCGACGGCCACATGGGCGGGGTTGGCATGGCCTGCCGCCACCGTCTGGAACCCGAGCTTCCTCAATGGCCCGAAGGCGAGACGCGAAAGCTCGGAAAGTTGCCACTGATGAAGGTAGGCCCGGAACGTTAAATCCTCGTACCTCGGCTTCTTCCGCCATACCGCCTTGAAGTAACCCGCCAGGATCATCAGGCCGCCGATGATCCAGGGGCGTTCGAGCATTCGGTATGTCGTGATCGCCAGCAAATAAAGCGGGTGTGTGCCCATGAAATGCTGACCGCCCCCCCACCTCAATCGACCGTGGTACACGCTCTTGCAAGACGATCCCATCTGGCGCAAGTGCTTGATGGCCAACTCCGGCTCGTCGTAACTGACCGCCTTCCAGCCGAGCATCCGACAGCGGTGGCAGTCGATCCCGTCCCACATCACTTCGCGGACGAAGCCGCCGATCTGTTCGAAGCACTCGCGTCGAAAGAGTTTCGCGACGCCGTGCGAGAACTGATCGCCCGTGCGCTCCAGAACGAATTCCTCCCCGACGGGGATAAACGCCTTCCCGCTGGCCGTGCCCAGGTCAGGGTCCGCGTCGAACCGCTTGTAAAGGGTCTCGAAGTAATCGTGAGGGAGTTCGAGGTCGCCGTCGAGCTTGCAGACGTAGTCGAATTGGGACAACTCCGCCTCGGCGAGCCCGGTGTAAAAGGCTTCGATGACACCCGGTCCGACGCGGCGTGCCGTGCCCGGGGTGCGGTGCAGCACTTTGATCCAGGGGTGTGTCGCCGCCGCGGCGTCGGCGATCTCGCCGGTCCGGTCGCTGCTGCCGTCGTCCACGATGACCCACAGCGCGGGACGGATCGTCTGTGCCGTGACCGATTCGATCGTCCGTTCGATGAACTTCGCTTCATCCTTGGCGGGAGTGATAATCAAAAGCCGGGGCTGTCCGACCTTCGCGGCCGATACGCCGATCTTGGTGTGCGGCCTGTAATTGGTCATCGTCATCTTTCGCGACCTTCGCGTTACATGATCTGAATGGCACGGATCGGGGCATGGGCCGGATTGAGCCTGTTACGACGAGGAGCAGGCCCTTCAAGGCGTGCCTTCGCTTCCCCGTCCTCACCCGACGGCACGACATGCAAGGGTAAGCAACGCAGATTCCCTGCCAGTCCCACGCAATAGAGCCAGACCGATCCGAAATCCGGCGCGAACCACACGGAAAGCAGCCCGACGGTGACAGACATCAACGCGCCGAAGAGCGCGCCGGCGAACCCGGCCGCGGGATTCTTCACGTCCCACCCGAGAATTCCCAAATTGATCAAGGACGTGAACGCCAAAATGATAAAGCACGAAAGCCCCACGTACCCGTATTGAAGAAAGAATTTGATGAAGTGATTGTCAATTGAACTGAACCTGAGTGCCACCGCCTCCTCAAGCTCGATCCCTTGCATTTCGAAGCCGAAACCGAACGCGTCACAATCCTTGAACGCCTGGTCGTAGGCGACGAAGAGCAATGACCGGTGTTTCGTGCCCGTGTATTCGTACTCCTCGTCGTTGATCATGATGAGTCGCACATCGTCTTCACTTTCCTCGGCGAGCTTGCCGAGCGCCTCGGTGAGCACCGCCTTTCCAACATAGCCCGCGGTTCCGCCGACGACGGCGAAAGTGAACAGGGCAATTCGCCATCTCGGCTTCTGAAAGAAGAACGTGATCAGTCCGGTGAAAACGAGGGAGATCTGAGCGCCGCGGGATACCGTGACGATCACCGCGGCACTGAGTGTGGGCAAGAGCCAGAGCCACCACCTCGGCCCGCGCCCCGCCCGCCACTCGCGAAACACCTCGTAGGCGAACGGGTAGAGAAGCACGAGCATCATCCCAAAGAAGATCGGGTGGTCGAGCGGCCCTTGAGCGCGTTTAAGCCCCCAGCGATAACCTTCCCCCGTCTCTAAAATAGGATAGGTCTTGCCGAGAGCCCTGTTCACGAGATGAAACTTGGTGATGGCTTCAACGACGGCGAAGACCGAGAGTCCCATCAATAATTTTGCCGAGATTGACAGGCATCGGCGGATATCATCCACCGAGCCGAAGTAACACCGGCCGACGACATACGGCAACACCCAGCGCCGCGCGATATCAGGCGCGGTCAACGGACCGAAGCGCCCGATCCGGTATTGAGAGTAGACCTGAACGAGGACGAGGACGCCCACGACGATATCGGAGATCAGCGTCAGCGGGCGAATCCGAAGGCCCGGATCTCCCTCACGACCCGGGTCCGGAAAAATCAACACCGTGGCCAGGCCGACCATCCCCGCGACCGTTCTCATGTCCAGGGTCAACGAGCCGAATGGGAACGTCACCCAGATCGGCATCGCCAGCATCGCGACAAGCCATCCGAACCAGAGTCCCTGTCGACCACCCTTCGCGGAAGCCGTTACAAACGACCCGACCAGGAGGAAGAGTGACATCAGGTAGAACATCATGGAACGGAGATCTCGGACCGAAGCTTCGGGTGTGCCGAACGTGTCTCCGCGATCGAGGAAGGCATCTCGATGGCGAGAGCCCCGGTTCCCGGCTCCCTCGCCGCGGTGAGGAATAACCGTTCGAGGCGTGACACGGCCTCGTCGAGCCCGAAGTGTGAAAGTGCCCACTCTCGGCCCTGGGTGCCGAGCCTTTGAGCCAGCTCCGGTGTCGTCAGCAAGAGCCCTATGGCGTCCGCGAGCGCGGCGACGTCGCCGGGGCTTACCAGTAAACCCGTCTGCCCGTCGCGGATGATGTCGGGGATTCCCACCAACTCCGTGGATACCGTCGGCACGCCACAGAGCAACGCCTCGATGATCACCTGTGGCAGTCCGTCCATATCACCGTCGCGGTCACGGACGCAGGGGAGGGCGAAAACTTCGGCGGTACCGAGTAACCCTGGAAGATCCTCTTGAAGGACCGTCCGCCCCGTCACGGTGACGACCCCTTCGAGCCGAAGTGTCGTAATCTCGGCGACAAGCTTCGCCTGCTCGGGTCCCGAGCCGGCGATCACGCATTCGAAGTCGTGACCCGCCTCACGCAAGACGGCGCAGGCCGCGATGAGGTCGTGGAACCCCTTCTTCTCGACGAGTCGACCGACACTGACGATCCTCGGTCGCGCGGACTTCACCGCTTTAGGGGCCGAGGTGAATCGCTCGGTGTCGATCCCACAGTAAACCACCTTCAAACGCAACGGTTCGGCCCCGAGCCTTATGTAAAACTGACGGTGATATTCGGAGATGCAGACGATGAACCGCGCCCGTCTCACTTTAGCGACGAGCGCGACGCGGTGGACGAAGAGGTCGTTGGCGTGCCCTGTGAAACTGAATCCGACGCCCAGAAGCTCCGCCGCGTGCATCGCGACGGACGTCGCCGTATGAGCCCAGTGTGCGTGGATATGGCCGATCGACCGATTCCGCCAGCGGGCGGCAAGGATCAGCGCCGGAAGAATCTGCACCACCAGTGTGATGCGTTGCCGGGCACCTTCCGCCGGTCCGAACGCCGCGTTCCCGAGCATCGTCCAGAACCGACGTCCGTACACAAAGGGTGCCGTCAGCACGGCGCGCGCGGCTTCAAAAAGGCAGAGCGGGAACAGGTGCGTGACCGACTTTTGGAGCGTGTCGAGGCTCTGATCCTGGTAGAACGTGGGCCGGTCGTGGCGGTGGACCGAGACGACTTCGAGCGGCACTCCCGCGGCGAGTAAGCCCGAGGCTTCATTGCAGACCGTGGCGTTGTTGAGGACATCGACGCCGATATAGCCGATTCTCTGTGTTTGAGGCGTTGTCACGGTTGACCTCGTTTCGGGGGTGCCGGAATCCACCTCAGCGGACCGAGGCCTCGACGTTCAGCAAATGGCGGTAGCGTCCCACGGGAATCTGATTCTTCGACGAGACCATGACGGCGACGTGATTGGATCTCACGTCGCCGAAGAACCGTTCGATGTTCTCGTCCGACTCCATCGGATAATCCCATGAGATGTGGCAGAGGGGGGTGTCGACGGCCTGATGGTTCGAGTGGCTCAAGCCCAGGACGTGTTCGACATAGATGCCGTAGAGGATGTACTCGGAGAGATGCCAGTGCCTGCAGACGCACTCGAGCCATGGAAGGTGGTGGATCGCCTCGATATGGGAATGCAAGCCGATTAGGTGCTCCCGCCGCCAGGTGATCAGGTTGCCGATATAAGTCGACCCGAAGTAGTCGGTCTTCGGGAGCCCGAGCAGGTCGGCGGCGACGCGATGCCAGGGGAAGTGCGTCGGCTTGTTCGCCGCGCCCGGCACGCGAAAGAGCCGCGGGAATCCCCCGGGGCTGAGTTCCTCGACCTCAAAAGGGCGGATGAACACCACGTCGGAGTCGATGAAGACGTAGTTGTCGCAGTCGATGAAATCCGAGACCGAGAGTTTGACGAGCTGCTGGAGAAACCAGTTTCGCACCGGCGGGGTCTTGAAACTGAACCACCAGCGGTGGACGAACGGAGGGCGGCGGAGCCACCACGGGAGTACCGACTCGACGGTCCGGACCTCGGTGCGAGGACCTTCCAGCGCGCGAAACTGAGCGCGGTCACGCTCGTCGACGACGAGTATGTGCCGATAGTCCCCCGAGACGAGCCGGTCCATGGACCGACACAAGAGCTGGCAACGCTCAAAGTCGGGGCCATAACTTGGTGTCACAATCGCGTAGTTCATGCGCAACGGTCCTCAGCACAAACCTAGAACGCGAAGAGCGATCTCGTGTCCTAATTTCGATTCTTCTCGACCCCGCGAATTCCCGTCGCGCGTTTCGAGAATGATTATCAAAGCATTCGGGCTTTCTCTCTCAAATTGAGACGCCGGCGCCGCCGATCAGGCGGTCGATAGGCGAAGACTCCTTGAAAAGAGCCTGTTTCCCAGCGGTCCCCAAGAGATGATTCCGGAACGCGACACATGGGCGTCCTCTTTATCACCCCGGCACGGGCTCTGCCTTTACCAATCCCCGGCGAGTTCTGAAGACTTCAGTGAATATCCAAGCGGGGCTGCAAAACTCATGTCAGTGATCGTTACAAAACAAACGAACTACCGGCGTCGGTTAAGCGTTGCCGCCGTCGTGGACCACGGTAGAGCGACACGTCACGACGGACTCAAGCGAGGGATCGACGTGCTTTTGACAGGCTCGGCGCTGATCGCCCTCGCCCCGGTCTTCGCCTTAATCGCCTTCCTGGTGAAGCGAGACGGTGGGCCCGCCATCTTTCGGCAGGTCCGGGTCGGTAAAGACGGTCGGTCCTTTTATTTCTATAAGTTTCGCTCGATGGTGGTGGACGCCGAAGCACACCGCCGTGCCCTTGAGGCTAAAAACCAGCACGGCGCAGGCGGCGTGACCTTCAAGATCAAGAACGACCCGAGGATCACACGGGTGGGTCGATTCCTTCGCCGCGCCAGCCTCGACGAAATGCCGCAACTCTGGAACGTGTTGAAGGGCGACATGAGCATCGTCGGCCCACGGCCCGCGCTCACCGCCGAGGTCGAACGCTACACGGCCGCGGAGCGAGCCCGCCTGGCGATCACTCCCGGCCTGACGTGCCTCTGGCAGGTCAGCGGGCGGGCCGAACTGTCGTTCGAGCAGCAGGTCCGCCTCGACCTCGAGTACATCGAAAAGCGGTGCTTCTGGTTCGACCTCGTCCTGATCCTCCGGACGGTGCCGGCCTTGCTCTCGGGAAGCGGGGCCTACTGATCGTGAAAGCGCCGCCTTGGACGTCACCGCGGTGACGTTGCTCCGATCCGGCGCACTCACGGGTGCCTCGCGTACGAGTTGTAATTCAGCCGCACGGGTTTCTTTATGTGTTCGAAACCAACCGGAAATCAGGCGATACTATACTTCTTGATCTTCCGGTACACCGTGGCTTGCCCCAGTCCGAGGTGCTTCGCGGCCTCTCTGACGTTGCCGTTGCAGTCGGCCAGGGCCTTGGTGATGGCGTCGATCTCCATCCGCTCGAACGCTCGCAATTCACCGACGACGGGGACTCCCGATCCGTTGACCCCGATCGGCGTGGCCCCGGGGTCACGATTCAGGAAACCGCCGGGCTCCGAAGCATGCGGAAGCTGGGCGCGAATCTCTTCGGCATGGATCCGCGGACCCGGGCTCAAGATCGCCAGGCGGTCGACCACGTTTTCCAGTTCGCGGATGTTCCCGGGCCAGCCGTACCGCATCAATTCCCCGAGCGCGTCGCGGGTGAATTCGATCGGCGGACGCCCTCCCCGCGAAAAGGCACGCTCAAGGAAGGTCGTCGCCAGCAGCGGGATGTCGTCTGGGCGGACTCTCAACGCGGGCGAGACGATGGGGATGACGTTGAGGCGGTAATAGAGGTCTTCGCGTAGGAGCCCACGACGGATTTGCTCCAACGGGTCGCGGTTGGTGGCGGCGACGATCCGCACGTCGACGGAGATCGGCTGGCTCTGGCCGACCCTCTGGAACGACCTTTCCTGGAGGAAGCGAAGGAGCTTCGCCTGGAGCCCGATCTCCATCTCGCCGATCTCGTCGAGGAACAGGGTTCCCTTGTTGGCGCTCTCGCAGCAGCCGCACTGCATCTGGTCGGCGCCGGTGAACGCCCCTTTTGCGTGGCCGAAGAGGGTGCTTTCGACGAGTTCTCGCGGCAACGCGGCGACGTTCAGGGGCACAAACGGACCTTTACTCCGTGGGCTCAGTTCATGAACCGCGCGGGCGATCAACTCCTTGCCTGTGCCACTTTCCCCCAGGACGAGGACGGTGGCGTCACTCCTGGCGACCCGCTCGATCACCGACATCACGTCTCGGATCGCGCGACTCTCGCCGAGGATCGGGCGAGATAACGCGGAAGGCGTCTCGGGTGCGGTCGACGGCCGTGAAGGCGTCGCGAGGGTCGCGTTCCTGTGGACCTGGTTGATGACGGAACGGAGCCGGTTCTGGTCGACGGGTTTGGTGAGGTAATCGATCGCGCCGAAACGGGTGGCGGCGACCGCGTTGTCGATCGTGCCGAAGGACGTCAGCATGGCGACCTTGAGTTCGGGATACTCGCCGACGACCTGCCTGACCACTTCGAGCCCGTCGTGCTCGCCGAAGCGTACGTCCATGAGTAGCAGACCCGGGCACCCCTTGGCAAGCCGACGGAGGAGGGCACCTTTATTCATAACACATTCCACCTGGTAGGACCAGGAACGGAGATGGTGTTCGACGATCTTCAGGAACTGTGGGTCGTCGTCGGCCACAAAGATCGAAAAGCTGGGAGGCGTGGTCATCGTCGCGTACGCCCTACGACTGGTGTCCTGGCCGGGCCGCACGAGGGGTGGGGAGTCCGGGAGGGGACAGGTCCATGGATTCCGACGGCCCGACCCGCGTCGGTTCACGCTCCGTCGGACCGAGTGAATGACGGCGGCGTCAGACCCGTCGGTGTCCTATTCTGAGACAGAACGCGGATCTGACCGGGACGAAGATCCGCCTCAACAGCCCGGCGGCCCATGGAATGGGACCGAGCCTGAGAGAGCATAGGTCACGTCACTCTCGGACCGAATTGAGACCGGCGGATGATTTCCGGAATGCGAACCGAATCGGCCGGCGACGAACGCGTCGGAACGAGGGCGTGGATTTCCATCCCGAGGTTGTTGAGTTTTCGGCTCTTTTTTTCCCCATCCCGGCTTTGCATACCGAGCGATACCTCAATGGATAACCGGCCGGCCGACCCGATCCTGGACCCGCGACGGCTCGCCGCGTTGAGGGATACGGGGCTCCTCGACAGCCCGCCCGAACCGAATTTCGACCGTTTGACAAGGTTGGCGAGCCGTCTGCTCCATGTCCCGATATCGCTCGTCTCACTCGTCGATGCCGATCGGCAATTTTTCAAGAGCCATTTCGGCCTCCCCGCCGCGTGGTCCCAGACGCGGGAAACGCCCCTCTCGCGCTCGTTCTGCCGCCACGTCGTCATCGACGGTAAAACGCTGGCGGTCGAGGACACCCGTTTAGATCCCGTGTCGCGGACGAACGGAGCGGTGGTCGACCTCAACGTCATCGCGTATCTCGGTGTCCCGTTGACCTCTCCCGAGGGAGAAGTCCTCGGTGCCTTTTGTGCGATCGACGGGAAGCCGAGGGTCTGGAGCGACGAAGACGTCTCGTCGCTCCAGGATCTCGCCGAATCCGTCATGTCGGAGATCCGGCTCCGGGCGGAAAAGGCGGAATTGATCGAATCCAAGCCGCAACTCAACGCGGTACTCGAATCGGCCACCCACGCCATTCGCCACGCGCGGTCTCAAAAAAGTAACGAGACGGTCCTGAGTGAGAGTAATACCCGACTCCAAGCGATCCTCGAGTCTTCGCTGGACGGTTTGATCGCCATCGACCAGGACGGCAAGGTGACCGAATTCAACCCGGCGGCGGAGGGGTTTTTCGGCGAAACCCGCGCCGATGCGATCGGTAAGGACTTCGGCGAGCTGATCATTTCCAGTGAGAGGAAGGAGCAAGACGACGCCGGCCTGCGTCAGTTCATCGATTGCAGGGGAGGGCCTGCCATCGGCAAGCGGGTCGAGGCCCTGGGCGTCCGCGGAGACGGCGGCAGGTTCCCGGTCGAATTGGCGATCAGCAAGGTCCGGATCGACGGGCCGCTCCTGTTCATCGTTTCGTTCCGAGATATCAGCGATCGTAAAAAGGCGGAGAATCATCTCTTGGAGAGCGAGCGCCGGTTCCGCGACTCCTTCGACAACGCCCCGATCGGCATGGCATTGGTCGCGCTCGACGGTCACTGGCAACAGGTCAATCCCGCCCTCTGCCGGATCGTCGGCTATTCCGAGGCTGAACTGCTCGCGACCGATTTTCAGAGTATCACCCATCCGGAGGATCTCACGGACGACCTGGAATTGGTACGGCGTTTGCGCTCGGGAGAGATTCGCTCGTATCAGATGGAAAAACGCTATTTCCACCAACTCGGGCACGAACTGTGGGTCGTCTTGTGCGTCTCATTGGTTCGGGACGCCCGTGGGGAGCCGTTGCACTTCGTCTCTCAGATCAAGGACATCACTCCGCGGAAACGCGCCGAGGATGCGCTGCGCCTTGCGAAAGACGAATTGGAGCAGCGCGTCCTCGAACGTACCAATGAACTGAACGAGGTGAACGCGACGTTGCGGGCCAGCGAACGGCGGTTCCGGTTTCTGGCCGACGCGATGCCGCAGATCGTCTGGACGGCGCGCCCCGACGGCCATCGCGACTACTGCAACCGCCGGTGGTATGACTTCACGGGTTCCCCGGAGGGCGTGTGGGGCAATGCGGACTGGGAACCGATCCTCCACCCCGACGACGTCGAGAATAGCAGAGCGGTCTGGTGTCAGTCGGTGCGAACCGGTGAGCCTTATCAGATTGAATACCGTCTCCTTGACCACCGGACCGGCGAGTATCGGTGGCACCTGGGGAGGGCGTTATCCAGCCGCGACGCCGAGGGGCAAATCTTCCAGTGGGTGGGTACCTGCACCGACATCGACGACCAAAAGAGGGCTGAAGAGGCGGTGAAGGCGGCGAACCGGAAGGTCACCGACATCCTCGAAAACATCACCGACTCCTCGTTCGCGATTGACGATCAATGGCGCTACACCTACGTCAACCCCCAGTGGGAGAGGCAATTCGGGATGCGCCACGGGGAAATCCTTGGCCGGGTGGTCTGGGAGGTCTTCCCCAAGCTCCGGGGCACGGCCGTCGAGGAGAATTACCGCCGTGTGATCCTTGAGCGTAAATCGGCCCAATTTGAATTCTTCTCGCCTTATGCGAATCGCTGGCTGGAGATCCGCGGCTATCCGACCACCGACGGGATGGCGGCTTACATGAACGACATCTCCGACCGAAAGCAGGTCGAGGATAACCGCCTCCGGGTCCAGCATGAGCTGGAACGAAGGGTCGAGGAGCGGACCGCGGAGCTGGCGAAAGCGAAGGAGGCCGCGGAAGTCGCCTCACGCGTCAAGAGTGAGTTCCTGGCGAACATGAGTCATGAGGTCAGAACACCGATGTCGGCCGTGCTCGGATATGCCGACATGCTGCTGGACCCTTGCCTCTCGCAGGGGGAACTTAAGCACGCCCTCCAGGCGATCCGCAGGAACGGGTCGCACCTGCTCCAGATCATCAACGACGTCCTCGACCTCTCCAAGATCGAAGCGGGCCGTCTTGACCTGGAGCTAATCAACGGCTCCCCTTGGCAAGTCGTTTCGGAGGTGGTCTCAGGGCTAAGGCTCCACGCGGCTGAGAAGCGGGTGTCGCTGGAAATCCAGATCATCGGAAGTTCCGTCCCGGTGGGGGTCATGGACCCGACGCGGTTCCGCCAGGTTCTGATGAACCTCGTCAGCAACGCGATCAAATTCTCGGAATCCGGCGGCGGCGTCGTGTTGCGGGTCGGCGACCCCACGCCCGGCCGTCGCGATCAATGGATCTACGTCGAAGTCGAAGACTGGGGGATCGGCATGACTCCGGCCCAGGTCGATCAACTCTTCACCCCGTTCCAGCAGGCCGATTCCTCGACCACGCGGAAGTTCGGCGGCACCGGCCTGGGCTTGAGCATTTCCAGGCGCCTGATCGAGGCCATGGGAGGCAAGATCACTGTCCGTAGCGAGCTGGGCCGGGGGAGTTGCTTCCGTTTCCAGATCCCCCTCCCGGCGGCCGACGCGAATCTCCCCCGGCTTTCGGCCGACGCGTCGATGACGCTGGAGAACCCTCCGGAAGACCCCCTGAGTGGGCGGATCTACGCGGGTCGGATTCTTCTCGCCGAGGACAGCCCGGACAACCGCCGAGTCCTGCTCTATCACCTGAATCGGCTGGGGTTGGACGTCGAGACCGTCGAGAACGGCAAGCTCGCCGTCGAGAAGGCACTCGCGGGAAACTTCGACATTGTGCTGATGGACATGCAGATGCCGGAACTCGACGGCTATGGCGCGGCCAGAGCCCTCCGGCGCGCGAAGTGCCGCGTTCCCATCATCGCCCTGACCGCGCACGCGATGCCGGGAGACCGGGAGACCTGCATCGCCGCGGGGTGCTCGGACTACCTCTCCAAACCCGTGGAAGCCAAAGCGCTGGCAAAGGCGTTGGCGGCGTATTTACCGCGGTGCGGTGACGGGCCGGACTCAAGCCTTCCGACCACGCCGAGCGTGACCGCCGACCACGACGAATTCATCCTCTCCGAGTTCCACAAAGAAGCGGGGATGGCGGACTTGATCCGCGAATACGTTGAGGATCTGCCGAGTCAATCGTCCAACCTCGGCGTGCTCTTGACGCGGGGCGATCTCCGCGGCATTGAGTCACTCGCTCACAAGATCAAAGGGGTGGGCGGCATGTACGGTTACCCCTGCCTTTCGGAGACGGCCTCGTTGATCGAACAGGCGGTCCGCGAAGGCCGGGACGCCTCGTTACTCGGCGCGCTCGTCGAGGAGTTCGCCGCGTTGACCGCAAAAATCAAACGCGCCCCGGCACCGGCCGACGACAGCCCGGCTCACCGCGCCGCGCCGCGCGCGCCATGCGGCCAGGCTGATTGACCGTTAAACTGCGGACTTTAGTGGATCCGGGGTTGATTTTTGCGTTGATTTTTCGTCGCGCGTCATCTTCTGAAAGGCATTGTATTTGCATGGGTTAATTGTTTCGCGCGGCTCGCGTTGTGCGGGTCGCCGTGGATGGTTGAGCGACATCAAGGAGCGACAACGTGGACCGCAGAAACATGCTGGGGGTACTCGCGGCGGGTGCGACCGGGTTGGTTGCGCTGAGTGGGTCTGAAGCCCACGCCGCCCACGAGCACGACGGGCACTTGAAGACCCTGGGCGACTGCGCCAAGCTCTGCAACGAAGCCGCCCACCATTGCCTCGAACAGTTGAAGAAGGGGAGCGGCGCGCACGCCGAACACCACGCGAAATCTCACGAAGCGGCGATGGACTGCCAATCGTTTTGTACGTTGACGGCCGCACTCATGGCGAGGATGAGTCCCATGGCGACCTACGCCCATCGAGCCTGCGCCGAGGCGTGTAAGGACTGCGCCGCGGCCTGCGAGGGTCAGCAAGACGAAATCATGAAGGAATGTGTGAAGGCCTGTCAAGACTGCGAGAAGGTTTGCCGCCAGATGAGCGCGGGCCGTTGATCGATGAGCGGTCGTGGGTTTGAAGGCCTTCCCGATAAAAGCGTGGGATCGGCTGTTGCCCGCTGGACAAAGTCGCGGCGGGCACAGCCGGCACGACTTTTTTCATCTCAATCCGCGTTGGGTGAGATACCCAAGACGCCGATGATCTGGCGTTTGTGACCCATCATTCCTGTGATTCGACAATCCAGGATGGAGATACTGCGAACGATCAGGCAGGACAATCAATGTGAATCGCCGTTCCTATTTCAGTCAATGTGTGATTGTGATTCAGCAGAGTAGCGCCGGGTTTCAGAAACCGATTCCAGCTCCCCAAAGATTGATCATCCCCGAGATGACGATCACCGCCGAGAGTATTCGACCGGCCAACTCATGTGAGTCGGGCCTTGGCATCGGCCTCGTGGTCGCCCCAAAGTAGGTGATTCCCACAGCAACGATCACATACGCCGGAGCGTTGCGGAGCCAAAAGATGAGTTGCACGCGGATGTCGGCAGGGAGGCCACGGACCATCCCCGCCGGGTCGTTATCATTGCGGTAGGCATAAGTCAGACCGTAATGAAGGAGGATGTAGAGCCCGATGACGGACCAAGCCCATCGCCCGAGACCCCACGGCAGTGGCGACCGTCCTCGTGCCCTTTCTACCCAGACGCCGACGAAGCCGGATAACACGACTCCGCCGACGAAGCCGTCCGCGAGATCCTTTAACCACAGTCGCCAAGTCCCCTGGGAATATACCGCGGCCATCCGCGGGTCTTGGACAAGCCAGGTCGCAGTGGCCATGCCGACGGATAGGACCGCGATCAACTCCAGAACCGAGCCCAGCCTCATCTCCGGCACCTCCGGTGCAAGTTCCGTAGGGTGGGCATGCCCACCATGTCGATCCGACTGCCAGTGCAGGATTTACTACCAGAATCTCCACCAAGGTTTCTTCGACCCGGTGAGGAGCTCGCCGACAGCGGCTTCAATCCTCGCATCTTCGCCGGACCCGAACGACCATGTGATGGCCGCGTTCGGCCAGTGCGCCGCGAAGTATTCGTACCACTCGGGGTTCGGCTGCCGCTCGGAGTCGAGGCGGAGGACGCAAGTGCCATTGATGCTTTCTTGAACCATCAGGTCCACGATGAACTAAATGGCGTCGTCGCTGTCGGTCGCGGCGCTGCCTGTAATGCGTGCGTTCCGACCGTTGTGCCGGACCTCGGCGATCGCCACGTTGTGCGGTTGGTCTTCTCGCATCCCACCCCGGTCAACAAACCGACACGTCTGTTCTCTACACCACCCCTTACACTTTACCGTCGATGTAAGTCCGTAATGGACGCTTCAATAGCCGCCATCCCGTAAGGTGTAATGACCCGTTAAAGATTGAGTAGTGGTCTTGAGGTGTTAATTTACTCCTGCCAAAGCCTCGTTGCAAGGAAACGAGAGGGCGACCCGGTCTGCCTGCAATGAATCGGAGGTCGCGTCCTATCTGGCGGAACAGAATTGAAGGGGGCTCATGACGGATTCCGGGGTGATGGTCTAAAGAACGTAG